>NZ_JBQSWC010000056.1:0-12826 GCF_052376775.1 Halomonas sp. AOP43-A1-21
ATCGCATTCGGTGCGTAAAAGGCTTAACGCTTGAGTAAAGTTTAATTCGGGCTCGATATTTGAACCGATAGAAATCAAACACTCATGAAGTGCGGTGCCCTGCCCTGCGCGTAACGCCGTTGTTGGCATAGCGATAACCCCATTGGAGGTAGGCGAAATAATCTTAAGATCGGCTAATGACCAACTCTCAGACTAGCGCTACGCTCTTAGTGTGCAAGCCATAAATCGACTAACAATAAACGCACGGTACACGCAGTCATTACATAACGATAAAGTACAGGGACACTCAATGACTTCTAAAGCTGCATTAGTAACCGGGGGCGCGACGCGCTTAGGGCGGCATTTTTCTGAAGCATTAGCGGATGCGGGGTATGACATTGCCTTACACGTTAATAGCTCGCGAGAAGAAGCCGAAGAAGTGGCGGAACGTATTCGTGGAAAGGGCCGTGAATGTGAAATATTGCCGTGCAACTTCCTGCACGAGCCTCTTGATACGCTAGTTGAGTCTGCAAAAGAACGCTTCCCCCATTTAAGCGTGCTGCTTAACAGTGCCTCAACTTATCAGGCAGCGCCTATCGCGGAAACCGATCTAGCCATGCTGGAAACGCAGTTTCGCATTAACCTGTTTACTCCTCTGCTATTAACTCGTCATTTTGCCCAAATAGTTCGCACAGGCTGTGTGATTAATATCATCGATAATAAAATAGCTTATCACCAGTATCCGTATGCGGCGTATTTGCTGTCTAAAAAGGGGTTGTCGGACATGACCCAAATGGCAGCGCTTGAATTTGCTCCGCATATTCGGGTTAACGGCATTGCACCAGGCGTCGTGTTACCTACCACACAGCGTAGCCGCGACTATATCGCATGGCGTTTGGAGGGCATTCCGATTCACCGGCAGGGAACGCCGGAGCACCTAATGCAGGCAATGCATTACCTGCTGGATAACGACTTTGTCACAGGCCAAATACTATGTGTCGATGGAGGCGAGTCGGTCTACCTAGAAGGCAGGCACTCGGAAAACTATCCAACCTAATGTGCCCACGCTATTGCTGAGGACTTCTATCCAGCGCGTATACCAAGGGCCTCTACTGCCCAAACGTAAACGCAGTGGGGCCGCCCAAAGGCGGCCCCACTACTTGCTTAGCTGATTATCGACTAGTTGCTAACATCATCAACGTCGTCGTGATCAGGTTTTTGATGCTCTTGCTCACTGTGGCTCTGATGACGGGTAGTCTCAGAGGTGATGATCGGCGGATGCTCCGCTTTTTTCTCTTGGGCGGTGGATTCCAATACCCGAACATTAGCAGGCGGTGTTTTGCCCGCTTTATTTTCACCAAAGTACAGTGTGGTATGTGGGAAGGGGATCTCGATACCGGCCTCATCGAAGCGCATTTTCACTAAGCGGTTAAAGGCACGACCGACGCCCCACTGATCGCCCGGTGTGGTTTTAATCACGACACGGATGTTGACCGAGCTATCCGCCAACGCTGTTACGCCCGCCACCGTCATATCAGCTAAGAGCTTGAAGCCATGCTCTTCGCTGGCCTTAAGATCTTCGAAGGCCAGTTTAAGCTGCTCAATGGCTTCATCAATACTTTCGTTGTAACCAATGCCGTATTCCCCAACATGGTTACCGTACTCACGCATGTAGTTGGATACCGTATCGACGCTTGAGAACGGCACGATATGGTAGGTGCCGGAAAGATCACGAATCCCTACAGAGCGAATACTCAATCGTTCAGCAGTACCGGTAACGCCGCCTACCGTAACGACATCGCCGGTATTCATGGCGTTTTCAATCTGGATAAATACGCCGGTGATAACATCCTGCACCAGCTTTTGGGCACCAAAACCAATTGCCAAACCCAGCACACCAGCACCGGCAATTAGCGGCCCGATGTTGATGCCAATTTCCGAAAGAACGATCATGCCCGTAATGGTCACCATGGCAATCGCCAGGGCGTTACGAAACAGGCTCAGCAGCGTTTTAGCTCGCGCGGAGGGTTCGCCGGTACCCGTTTCCGGGTTGAGCTTATGCTCAATCAAGCTTGCCAAACCGAGCCAGATACCCAGCGCAACAATGAGAATGATCGCCACGCTGATCAGGTTACCTACCAGATGCGCGCCACGCTCAGAAGCGTACCAACCGGCCAGATTAAACGCGCCCCAGGCATCCAGAACTACCATGATGACGGCGACCAAAATCACCGTTCTTAGCACGCGTAACGCATTGGGTACGTAGCTATTCAGGCGATGTTCGAGCATCGGCAGCTTGCGGCGTAAATCATCGGATAGCTGAATACGCCGACCAATAGTTTGGGTCAGGAACGTCGATGCCAGCAAGCCAATGACTACGGCCGCTAAGGTTTTCAGGGTTGCAAATAGCACAAAGGGTAACGCATCGCCCGGGCGCGTTAAGGTCAGTACAAACACAATCAGGAAATACAGCAGCGCAAACAGGTGCCAGGTACGCGCAAATAGCTGTAACGACACGCGGCTTGCGGTCATGGTGGTATTGGCAGCGATCGTATTCATATTGCCACGCAGGCGTACGCGGTTTTTAAGCACCACGCTAACCGCATAGATAAAGGCGATTATCATGATCAGCGTACCCACCGCTTGCCCCAACGATACGCCCAGATAGAAATTGACCAGCGGCACAGCCACCATCAAGCCATACCCCACCATACCGATCAGACGCGCCAGCCAACGGTTCCAATAGGATGCTTCATGGGCAGAAATAGGCAGCAGGCGTAGCCCCTCGTAATGGGAGGAGAAGAGCATACGCATTACGGCCTTAAACAGCTCAATAATCAAGAAAGCGTTAAGAAACAGCGATGCGCGCGTGGAAAGCTCACCCGTTTCACCCACGGCAAAGGTGGCGATAAGATTGCCCCCGACGTACGCCAGACCTACGAGCAAAAAGTCGACAACCGCCGCGATAGCGACACATAAAATAAGCCGTAGCACCGGCGTTAAACCGGTGCCGTTTAATGACCAGCGGCTTACCTTGGCAAACGCAGGTTTGCCGAGCCTGCGTAACACAAAAAACAGCGCAAACGTGGCACCAATCACGATACCTAGATTAATCGCTGCCTGAATAAACGCCGCCGAGTCGAATGTGCTTGAATCACCGCTACCGGTGAACAGGTCGCCGACCACGGTGGCAGCCTGCTCAATCTGGCCGCCAATATCGGTGACTACTCGACTAGTAAGTTCGGCCAGCTGGCGGGGCAGCGACACATCTTCAGGAGCCACATTGCCACCTGCGGCGGCCGCTTCAGGCGATAACTCCGCTTCCAGACCAGCCGGCAGCGCCGACGCCTGACTGCGCAGCACGTCAATCAGCTCCTGGCGCGACTGTTCATTTTCGAGCAGGTCCGCAAGCGCCTCGTAAGACGCCTGCTCCTCTGCCGGTGGCTGTGCAGGATCGTCGGCAGCCGACGTTGTCGTTTGGGCTAATGCTGGCGTTGCCAACAACGCAAATAGCGTCATCAGCCAGATGCCTAGCCAGGGTAATAAGCGTAATGGCGTCACACCTCAACCTCCCTTAGGGTAAATGCTTACTTAAATCTAACGGTTGGCCCACTTTATGCAAACCATAATGCACACGCACCGCATGTCGATAGCGTATAAAAGCGCACAGGGTAACATGAGAACATGGACAAGGTATGGACGCAGATTGAAACGTTGTTGTGCCGCTGGGCGTGTTAGTCAGGCCTTGCAGAGCGGTAACAGCCACTGATTCGCAAGGCCAAGCACTATCGCATAGCGAGCCCCTTTTGCCACCACAATCCATAGAAAAGCACGCCACCATGGCAGTCGAAATAAGCCCGCAAGCACCGTCAGCGGGTCGCCGATCACCGGCACCCAGGAAAGCAGCAGGCTCGCCTCCCCCAGCTTGTGATACCAGCGCTCGGCCCGCGCCAGACTTTTGGGCGATGCGGGAAACCAGCGCCGATGCTGAAACTGACGCGCGTAGCGGCCCATGGCCACGTTGACTAAACTTCCCAGCGTATTGCCTGCGGTAGCGACAACCCACAGCAGCACGGCAGGCTCGCCCAGACACCAAAGCCGAGCAAGCCACACCTCGGAGCCGCCCGGCAAGAGCGTCGCGCTTGCCAGGGCCACCAGGAAAAGACTCAGCATATTAACAGGCGCTTACAATGAACGCGGCACCTGGCCGCCTAGCTGATTGGTGATCTCGTCAGCCACCTGGCGCACCAGTGCGCCTAGCGCCAGCAGGCGCGATTCGGGAATGCGCGCCACAGGGCCCGAAACGGAAATGGCCGCCAGCGGCGTGGCATGCTCGTCGTAGACGCAGGCCGCCACACAGTGCAGGCCAATGGCATGCTCTTCACGGTCGCAGGCGAAACCTTGCTGGCCAATCTGCTGCATCTCCGCCAGCAGAGCATCGGGGCTACATAGCGTGTTTTCAGTAACACGGGCAAGCTCGCGGCTATCCAGAAAACGGGCACGCTCATCGGCGGGCATCCACGCTAGAAGCGCTTTACCCACGCCGGAAGCATGCAAAGGCGCGCGCGACCCTAAACGGGTAATCATGCGCATCATCTGAGGAGATTCGTGCTGGGCAAGAAACACCGCCGTGTCACCGTCACGAATACCCAGGTTGGCGGTTTCACCAGTCTCGGCAGTTAAACGGCGCAGGAAAGGTCGGCTGGATGCCACCACATCGCGGGCTTCTAGAAAGCTGTTACCGATGCGAAAGGTTTTGACGTCAATGCGCCACAGCCCCTGCTCGTTCTCCTGGGTCACAAAGCCCTGACTCTGTAAGGCCTGGAGCAGGCGGTGGGTGGTAGAAGGAGCTAAATCGGCTTTTTCGGCCACGTCCGACAGCGCAAGCCCAAGGGGGCTTGCCGCTAAATACTCCAATAACGTTAAGCCTCGTACCAGAGACTGGCTATGCCCGCCGCTCGTTTTGGCGGCGCTTGCCGGACGCCCAACCGTCCTACGCTTGGCTTCACTCACCCTGCTCTCTCCTGAAGGCGCAAAGAACAACAGGATAACGCGCTGTCATAGCCGCTGTCGCGTTTACGGAAACGCATTCCACTAATAGCGGAGATGCCCTAGCGATGAGTAGAGGCTAGCAATGGGCAGACGCTAGCGGTGCTGCCAGCGTGGCGGGCGCTTGTCGATAAACGCATCAATGCCTTCTATGGCGTCAAGCGTTTGCATATTGCAGGCCATGGTTTCTCCGGCAAAGGCGTAAGCTTCATCCAGCGGCATGGCCAGCTGGCGCGCAAACATGGCCTTTCCCGTTCTCACCGCCACGGCACTTTTAGCGCAAATACTCTCGGTCAGCGCCTGAACAGCGTCGTCGAGTGCCGCATCCTCGGCAACCCGGTTGATCAAGCCCCATTCAGCCGCCTGGGTAGCACTGATAAATTCGCCGGTCAGGAGCATTTCCATCGCCCGCTTGCGGGGCACGTTACGCGACAGCGCCACGGCTGGAGTCGAACAGAAAAGACCGACATTAATTCCTGACACCGCAAACCGGGCACTCTGCGCGGCAACGGCTAAATCACAGCTGGCAACGAGCTGACAGCCAGCGGCGGTGGCAACGCCCTGCACCTTGGCAATCACCGGAACCGGGCAATGGACGATAGCTTGCATCACCTGGCTACAGCGGGCAAAAAGCGCCTGGTGGTAGGCTTTATCAGGATTGGTGCGCATCTGCTTTAAATCGTGCCCGGCGCAGAAGGCCTTGCCGTTGGCTGCCAGCACCACGCAGCGCACCTGCTCATCGTGGGCAATATCTGCAAGCGCCGCCTCTAGCGCCTCAAGCATCTGCTCGGAAAGCGCGTTGAATCGCTTAGGAGTGTTGAGCGTGAGCGTGGTCACACCCTGCTGGTCATCGCGAAGCAGTCGCTCGGTCACCGAAGTATCACAAGAAACAGGCATGGGAGGCCCCTAGATAAGCTGAATAAGCTTCAGTCTAGTGCCTCACACGCCAAAAACGGGATGTTTACGACCAAAGGCGACCACGGGCGTGGCCGCCGGCTTAACATTAAGCCTTAGATTAGGCGTTAAGCTTTTCGCGATGGTTGTAGCCTAACGGGTGGGGCTGGCCGCGCTCCTTGGCAAGCTCGATCTGACGCTGGCGTTCGCGGGCGGCGGCGCGGGTTTTCTCAGGCAGCGAGTCGATGCAGTGCGGGCAACTGATGCCCGGCTCATAAGCGGAAGACTGCATGTCGTCGGCGGAAATCGGCATGCGGCAGGCGTGGCACTGTTCAAAGGAGCCTTCGCTCAGGTCATGGCGGACTGCCACCCGGTTATCAAACACAAAGCACTCGCCGCGCCACAGCGACTTCTCTTCAGGGACTTTTTCCAGGTAGTTCAGCACGCCGCCCTTGAGGTGGTAAACCTCGTCAAAGCCCTCTTTGAGCATAAAGCTGGAGGCCTTTTCACAGCGTATGCCACCAGTGCAAAACATGGCGACTTTCTTGTGCTTCTCCGGGTTGTAGTGCTCGCGCACGTACTCGGGAAACTCACGGAACGTGGTGGTCTTGGGGTCCACCGCGCCCTCAAAGCTGCCAATCGCCACTTCGTAATCGTTGCGGGTATCAATCACCAGCACTTCCGGGTCGGAAATGATGTCGTTCCAGTTTTCAGGCTCAACGTAGGTGCCTACGGTATCGTTAGGGTCGATGCCCGGCACGCCAAGCGTCACGATCTCTCGCTTGAGCTTGACCTTGGTGCGGTAGAACGGGTGCTCGTCGCAGTAAGACTCTTTATGGTCAATATCGGTCAGGCGCGGGTCGGCAGTCAGCCAGGCAAGCAGGGCATCAATGCCTTCGCGGGTGCCTGCTACGGTGCCGTTAATACCTTCTTTGGCGAGCAGCAGCGTGCCTTTGACATCGTTATCGACCATGGTCTGGCGCAGCGGCTCACGCAACGCCTCAAAGTCATTCAGGGTGACGAACTTATACAGCGCCGCCACGACAATACGCGGCGTATCGCCAGATTCAGAGATCGTTTGAGAGATCGTTTGAGAGATCGTTTTTGAGATCGTTTTTGAGACAGCTTCAGAAACAGGGGTAGACATAACAAGCTCCAGGTAGTCGCCCTCGCAAAGGGCGGACCGGGTTAATAAACGCGCATAGTCTAACGCAAACGGTGTAATGCTTGAATCCTGCCAGATTGACGCAGGTCATCCCCCTATAAAATTCGTCGATTTAATCGACGTTATCATGCAGAAACCTTCGCCCGACGCGGCGCGATTACAGGCGTATATTGAGTTCATTCCTCAACAGCTATTCCTTCAGCAGCTTTTTATTAAACAGCTATTCATTAAACATGGCTGGGAGCACAACAATGAAAATTCGTCGCGCGGGTGAAAGAGGTTATGCAGACCACGGCTGGCTGCGCTCTTATCACACGTTCTCGTTTGCCAACTATCATGATCCCAAGCATATGGGCTTTCGCGCCCTGCGGGTGATTAATGAAGACCGCGTGGCTGGCGGTCATGGCTTTGGCGCCCATCCGCATCGGGATATGGAGATTATCTCCTATGTGCTGGAAGGCGAAATGGAGCACAAAGACAATATGGGCAACGGAGAGGTAATGCGCCCAGGTGACGTACAGCGCATGTCCACGGGTACCGGCGTGCTGCACAGTGAGTTCAATCACTCCAAAGAGAACGGGCTGCACTTTCTGCAGATCTGGATTGAGCCCAAAGAACTGGGTATTACGCCAAGCTACGAGCAGAAGCCCTTCCCGGCGGCGGAAAGGCAGGGCCAGTGGCGCCTGGTGGCCTCGGAAGAGGGTCGTGAAGGCTCGGTCAGCCTCAACCAGGACATTAACCTTTACGCTGGCTCCTTTGACGCAGACCAAAGCGTGGAGACGCCTGCCACACGCTACGCCTGGCTGCACGTGGTCAAAGGCGCGGTAATGATCAATGGCGAACAGCTCAGTACCGGCGATGCTGCCGCGTTCCAGCCTGGCGACGCCATCAGCGTGACCGGCAAGAATAAAAGTGAAGTACTGCTGTTTGATCTTGCCTGACCGTCAGCCCGACCAACCAAAACGGCCCCATTCAGGAGCCGTTTTTTTATGCCATCAACCAAGTATTTTACGTTGTTGGCAAGTTTCGTTGCTGCCGAGCCTAGCTGTTATGCGCTGAGAAAAGCGTGCGGATTTTTAGCGTATGCTCTACCTGCTTTAACGCTTCCAACGCCTGTGGGCCATAAGCTTTGTCGACATCAATGACCACATAGCCGACCTTATCGTTAGTCTGCAGATACTGGCCGGAAATATTGATGTCGTTTTCCGAAAGCACGCGGTTAATCTGCGACAGCACGCCAGGCACGTTGTCATGAATATGCAGCAAACGGTGCTTATCGGGGTGCGCAGGCAGCGCTACTTCGGGGAAGTTGACCGAGGTAATCGTGGTGCCGTTATCCGAGTAAGTCGTAAGCTTGTCCGCCACTTCGATGCCGATATTTTCCTGGGCTTCGAGTGTAGAACCACCGATATGCGGCGTCAGAATCACGTTCTCAAGACCGCGCAGCGGGCTTTCAAACTCTTCGTTGTTGCCCTTGGGCTCAACCGGGAATACATCCACGGCGGCACCGTTCAGATGGCCTGACTTGATGGCATCGGCCAGCGGCTCGATTTCGACTACGCTACCGCGCGAGGCATTGATGAAGATAGCGCCCGGCTTCATGGCGGCGATCTCTTTGGCGCCAATCATCCAGCGGGTAGAGGGCAAATCCGGCACGTGCAGGCTAACCACATCCGAGCGGCTTAATAGCTCATCAAGGTTGGCGACCTGGCTTGCGTTACCCATACCCAGCTTGGTGATGATGTCGTAATAGATAACGTTAAAGCCCAGCGCTTCGGCGAGCACGGAAAGCTGCGCGCCGATGCTGCCGTAACCCACAATACCCAGGGTTTTGCCGCGAGCTTCGTGCGAATTTTTAGCCGACTTCAGCCAGCCGCCCTGATGGGCACGAGCATTTTTCTCAGGAATACCACGCAGCAGCATAATCGCTTCTGCCAGCACCAGCTCCGCCACGGAACGAGTGTTAGAGTACGGTGCATTAAATACGGCAATACCGCGTTTTAGCGCCGCATCAAGATCTACCTGATTGGTACCGATACAGAAACAGCCAACGCCGACCAGTTTCTCTGCCGCTGCAAATACCCGCTCATTAAGTTGGGTACGCGAGCGAATGCCGATAAAGTGTACATCATGAATTTTCTCGATCAGCGACGCTTCATCTAGCGATGTCGGTAGATGCTCGATATTTTCATATCCGGCGTTGTGAAAATTGTCCACCGCACTCTGGTGGACGCCCTCGAGTAGCAGGATTTTGATCTTGCTCTTTTCCAGGGACGTTTTGGCCATGGCTGAATCAACCTCTATGGTCGGCGGCGTGCGCCGTGTATCGGTTAACGGAAGGCCGTATAGTATCACACTGCATACCTTTCAGGCCTTTGTGAACTAATGAAATGTGTGCGTTTTCAAGATGAAAACAGTGCAAGTCACACGTAGAAAGCCGGCTGGGGAAGACGCCACCCCCTGGCCTCGGTGTATACTGTGCGTCTACATTGCAGGCCCGCGCGCTGCCTTTTGACGGGGCGCCAGAAAACAGTAGGCATTGACCAATGAGCGATACCACACCCTCGCAGCAGGATTTTGCGGCCACGGTTGAACAGCTGGAAACCATCGTAGAACGCTTGGAATCAGGCGAGCTCTCATTGGAAGATGCGCTGGGCGCCTTCGAGCAGGGCGTGCGGCTAACCCGCGACGCGCAGCAGCGCCTGGATACCGCCGAGCTGAAAGTACGTGCGCTGAGCGAAGACAGCGAAGGCCGCTTGAATGTCACTCCTTTTGCTGGCGCTGAATCTCCCCAGGACGACACTGAAGAGGGTAAGGAGACACCCCCATGGTAGCGACTCACGCCGCCTCACTGACGGACTTGCGCGCGATCAGCAACACGCGGGTTGATGCCACGCTTAACGCCCTGTTTCACGAGCGCGCCGTGGTAACCCGGCTGGATGACGCCATGCGCCACGGGCTTTTGGTGGGCGGCAAGCGCCTGCGCCCGCTACTTGTCTACCTTGCCGGGCAGGCGCTCGGCGCAAGCGATGAAGAGCTTGACGCTCCGGCTGCTGCCATTGAGCTGATTCACGCCTACTCGCTCATTCATGATGATTTACCCGCCATGGATGACGACGACCTGCGCCGCGGCCAGCCCACAGTACATATCGCCTTTGACGAAGCCACCGCGATTCTGGCGGGGGATGCACTGCAAACCCTGGCCTTTGACGTGCTGGCGCGTACCGCCCATCCACGGCTTGGCAGCCTGATCACCACGCTCGCCACGGCGTCTGGCCGTGAGGGCATGGTGGCAGGCCAGGCGCTGGATCTCGCCGCTGTAGGCGGCCACCCCGATGTGGACGCTCTGGCGCATATGCACGCCCATAAAACCGGCGCGCTGATTGTTGCGGCGGTACGCATGGGCGGGCTTATTGCCGTTGATGAAAACGACCCGCGTTTAAACGCCCTGACTCGCTACGCACGCGCCATTGGTCTAGCCTTCCAGATTCATGATGATGTGCTTGATGTGACAGGCGATACCCTTACGCTCGGTAAAACATCCGGCGCCGATGCTGCCCGCGCCAAGCCGACCTACCCCAGCCTACTGGGGCTTGATGGTGCGCAGCAAAAAGCGCGTACCCTGATTGACGAGGCCATTGCCGCCCTCGCCCCGTTAGGCGAGCAAGCCGCGCCTTTGGCCGAATTAGCCCACTATATGATCGAGCGCGACCACTAGATGCCCATGAAGCTGTTCGACGACATTCCCCGCGAGCGCCCGGCAACGCCGCTGCTCGACTCCTTTGATCATCCCGCTGCGCTGCGGGCCATGAATACCCAGCAGCTTGCCCAACTGGCCGATGAGCTGCGTGCCTACCTGCTTTATAGCGTGGGCGTTTCCGGCGGCCACTTTGGCGCAGGGCTGGGTGTGGTAGAGCTAAGCGTGGCCTTGCACCACGCGTTTCATACCCCCAATGATCGTTTGGTATGGGATGTGGGCCATCAGGCTTACCCGCACAAGATTCTCACCGGCCGCCGCGAAGCGATGCTCAGCATTCGCCAGCACGGCGGCCTGGCAGCCTTTCCGCGCCGCGCTGAATCCGAATACGACACCTTTGGTGTGGGCCATTCGAGCACTTCGATTTCGGCGGCACTCGGCATGGCGCTGGCCGCCCAGGCCAAAGGCGAGAAGCGCCGCGTCTGCGCGATTATTGGTGACGGCGCGCTCACGGCGGGCATGGCCTTTGAAGCACTGGCCCACGCAGGCCACGTCAATGCCAATATGCTGGTCGTGCTCAACGACAACGAGATGTCGATCTCGGAAAACGTCGGCGGCTTAGCGACTTACCTCGCCCGAATGATGTCGAGCAAGCCCTATCTGAAAATGCGCGAAGAGGGCAAAAAAGTACTCTCTCACCTGCCCGGCGCGCTAGAAATTGCCAAGCGCACCGAAGAGCATATGAAAGGCATGGTCAGCCCCGCCACGCTATTCGAGGAAATGGGCTTTCACTACATCGGCCCGATTGACGGTCACGACCTTGAGGCGCTGACCGAAACGCTGCGCAACTTGCGCGAGCTGGATGGCCCGCAGTTTCTGCATATAAAAACCTGCAAGGGCAAAGGCTTTCTACCCGCCGAGGCGGATCAGATTGGCTACCACGCCATCACCAAACTTGAAAAAACCAGCGTGGCGCCTACGCCGCCGCCCAAAGCGCCGTCCGCCCCCAAGAAAAAGTACTGCAACGTGTTCAGCGACTGGCTGTGCGATATGGCCGCAAGCGATTCACGCCTGATGGGGATTACCCCGGCCATGCGCGAAGGCTCCGATCTAATTCGTTTCTCGAAAGAGTACCCGGCACGCTACTTTGACGTGGCAATTGCCGAACAGCACGCTGTAACGCTGGCGGCGGGCATGGCGTGTGAAGGCATGAAGCCGGTGGTGGCCATCTACTCGACATTCTTGCAGCGCGGCTATGATCAGCTGATTCATGACGTAGCGGTGCAGAACCTGGACGTCACTTTTGCCATCGACCGGGCGGGCCTTGTCGGCGAAGACGGCCCCACTCACCACGGCAGCATGGATCTGTCCTTTTTACGCTGCGTGCCCGGTATGGTCATTTTAGCCCCTGCCGATGAAGCTGAGTGTCGCGCCATGCTGAGCGCGGCCTACCACCATCCTGGCCCTGCGGCAGTTCGCTACCCACGCGGCACCGGCCCAGGCGTGGAAATTCCTGAACACCTTGAGTCGCTCCCGATTGGTCAGGCAGACGTACGCCGCCAGTCACAAGGCGACGGCGTGCGCATTGCGCTACTCGCGTTTGGAAGCCTAAACACCGCAGCCGCTGAAGTGGCCGAAAAGCTCAACGCCACGCATATCAATATGCGCTCCATCAAGCCGCTGGACCGCGACGCGGTACTCCACGCCGCCGACGAGCATGAGCTTCTGATAACGCTTGAAGAGAATGTCCTTGCCGGTGGCGCGGGAAGCGCTGTTAACGAGTTGCTCAATGCCGAAGGTGTACAGGTAGAAGTACTCAATCTCGGCTTGCCCGACACCTTTGTAGAGCACGGCACGCCCGATGAACTGCTGCGTGACTGCGGCCTGGATGCCGCGGGCATTGAGGCTGCCATTCGTCAGCGGTTGCCTTAGGTATGTCTTGTGCTTGTGGGCGGCTTTTTGCCTGTAAGCGCAGGCTTAATAGTTCTTTTCTATATCACTGATATTTTACAAAGACGCCTTGCCGATGGTTTTGCGGCGAT
>NZ_JBQSWC010000057.1:0-11647 GCF_052376775.1 Halomonas sp. AOP43-A1-21
CGCAGCATCGCGCTTTGCCCGCTGCTGAGAGGCGTAATTGACACCAACGCATGCCCGGCAGGCGAATACACTACTCGCCAGTAGCTTTGCACAGCGCTTATTGCAGACAGGGCACAGGAACATGGCCCGCTCTCCACCCATGTGGCAAGGCAGCCACTCTATGTGAACCGTGTAGTCGTATGGCTTGCCACCACTGTTATAAGAAAACTGTACGTTACTGGGATCAATGCAATGTAGCGATATGGCGGCAACGCGCTCACCGTCCCGATTTGTCCATTGCCAATCGCAAGAATATCCACGAGTAAGCACGCCAGACCTTTTGAGCCTACTGGCTGCTATTGAACGATACCCCTCGACCGCATCCTTTTGCTTTTGCATGGCGACCTAAATCCATTGGCTAACTTGCAAAAAAAACCTTTGCACGGTGCTGTCAAAGGCGGCCCCAATCTGAGGCCCCCTTACCTGTTCTTTCGCTGTTCAGATCAATCAGACTTCTTGCTAATGCTGTTTTCCCACTCTTCCAGGTAGCGGCTCATATTGATCTTTTGAACCATCTTCTCGCGCGCCTGCTCATAGTCGTCAAAGCGTGCGTAAGTGGAAATCTCGCAGCCCTGGGCGGTGAGCTGATAAATCTGGACCTCGCCACCAATATGGATCTGCTGGCTCAGAGGTAGGCCGCTATTTTCTTGAATATGCCGCTGCTGCTTCATCATCTCAAAGATATCTACCTGCCCCTCAGGAACAGTGCACTCAGGTTTAACGCCTATACCTGGTGGTAGCTTCTCTGATGCAAACCCGGTGGATGACCTGTATGCATAAACCACTATCTTTCCAGTGATTTCGGAAATGCCCATGAGGTAAACGGTAGTCGACTGACAGTGATATCCATCAAGATGCGCGCCCATCTCCTCCTGGAATTTCGCCCAAATACGTCGAAGCTCTTCTGGTGCAAAATTATTAAGGTGCTCTACGCCATCAACCCTCATCCGACGATTGATGCACACAAACCAATCTTCCATTATTTCGGCGAAGCCAGTAGCAAACACAATGGTTTTAAGGTGTGGCACGTAGAACGCTTTCGACCGAAAAAGTCCAGGCTGGCCATGCTGGTCGCATGCCAATGTATCAGTGGCTACAAACCCTCTGTCTTCACAGCTTTGAAAGATTATCGCTGACATAGTGGCTCCAGGCTGAAAGTGCAGTTGGCATTATTGATGAACATTTCTTTCTCTCCATTCTCAGTTATAGGAATGTGACGGCCAGAAGGCATATAGCTGGCGTACCTGCCGCCATTAAACCCTCTGCGCATACCTTCTAGCTGATCGCGCATCCCCGGCCGATCAACGACGTGTTTGGGCATGACGAACTCACCACGATGCACGATGCCGGCGGGCTCATTGCGCGAACCTGAACCGGTATAGCCGCCCGATGCGTAGCCCGCCATACTAGTGGACTGGATAGCCCCAAGAATGGAGGTGGTCGCTGCGACGGTTGATGCTATAGCCGCCAAGTTAGCAGGCCACGGCAGTGCGGCAGCGTTGGCAATGCCTTGCTGAATCTTGATAGCGGCGTCGGCAAGAGCAAAAGCCTTCGACGCGGCGAACATGGCCCGGTAGATGCCGGATTGCTCGCCAGCGAAACCTCTAGCAACACTCGCCATCTCTCCAAACATGTTACTAGCGGTCGAAATCATCATCGACGCTTTAGCCTGCTCTATTTGCTGCAGCCTTTCTGCATGAGTTTGAGCCGCTTCTTGCTCGCGCTTGTTGTAGTCCTCTTGAGTCAGAAGCTGCTGCTCTCTCGCGTCAACCAGTCGTTCCAACTGTTGCCGATAGCGTTCACGCTCCTGCTCTGCGTCTTTTTCGTAACGTGAGAACTGGTCGTCATACTGGCCACCTGTCAATGGATCAGGTTTTTTGCCGATATGGCTGCTTGTTTCACGGTCGCGGGCCTGACGGTTGCGCTCAAGAAGATCGTCGCGCTCAGCGCCAGCAGGGGTTGAGTCGATAATGTCCTTTCTTCGCTGCTCGTATTCAGCCTTTATTTTCTCTGTTTCGGTGCGTAGCCCTGACAATAGGCGATCTGAGATTTGATCCTGCTGTGACTGCCGCATATCTGCGCTTCGCTTAAGCGAGTCAAGTTGCTGCTGGCTGCCGCGCTCTGTGTTCTCGAGGATAATGCGGTTGCGCTCGGCATACTCTGCCTCGATGGTTTCACGCTCAGTGGCAAGCTGGCGCTGAACTGCTGCAAACTCATTTTTGCGACGCTTGACTTCGCTCTCGCTAGTCGAGGTGATAGGGGGCTGAGAACCTCCACCCTTAGGCTTGTTGAGCTGGTCATTAATCTGCTGGAGTATCTTCTCGCGAGCCTCTATATCGTTACCAGTTTGCTCAAGCTCTCGTTCCAGTCGCGCTATCTCCGGTGCGTTATTGCGTCGCTGATCCATCGCTGCAAAGGCGGCTCTCGGGCCCCGCTGCCCACTTGCTGCTGCCTGGTCTGGCATTAGGGCATCAAGCTCTGACTTTGTACGCGCCGCCTGAACCTGTAGCCGGAACAGCTCGGCAGTAAATCCCGCCATTTCAAACTTTAAGGCTGACTCGGATAACCCATCAATGCGTTGCCGGAGTTCATCCACAATATCCGCTGTTTCACGCACAGGCTTTGGCACCAGCCCTAACTCTTCACGGAAAGAGTAGATCGCCCACGCTGCCAAAAGAATGACGCCGGTCGGGCCTCCTAGAAAGCCCATTACGGCGCGAAGGCCGCCCATGGCGCGTGTTGCCGTTTGGGCTGTTGCTGTAGTGGCAGCAAGGGTTGTGTTGTTGGCTCGCTGAACTGCGGTCGCCTGCGCAGTTGCAATTGTTTCTGCTTCAAGAAGCGCTACGTAGCGGGTCTTATATTGAGCAAGCGTGGCATCCATAGCGGCAAGCTCGCGCTTAATAGCTGTCTGCGCGCCAATCGCCTTGGTAGTGGCGAGCTTCGCAGCCAGCGCTGCTCTATCAGCCTGAACCTCAGCCATAATTGACTTGGTTACAGTGATGCTTGCCTGTATTTCTTTAACCTTGGCTGCTGCGGCCTGATTGGATGCCTGAGCTTCGCCGCGCAGTGCTTGCATGCGTTTTACAGAAGCGCCTACAAGGGCTAGGTTTGCAATCGTAGCTGCGCCCAGGGATTGGGCATACCGCCCTGCAATAACAGCCGATAAGGCTATAGCCCCCTGGGTAACAGTTTCCAAATTGTTGCTGAGGTAAATAACCGATTCGCCGAGTTTTCCGACAACGCCTTGGGCAGAGTCAGATGATCCAATGAATTGGATCATATTGTTTCGCGCCTTGGTCATGCTGTCGGCAAATGTGTCAGTCGATGCGGCAGCGCGACGTTCAATTTCATCGGAGTAATTACGAACCGCGCGAATCAGCGTGTCGATCCCCAGCTTTCCCTCGCTACCCATCTTCTTAAGTTCAGCAGTGGACTTTCCGGTCTCAGATTGAAGCGCCTTAAGTATTAGCGGCGCTTGATCGAGAATTGTGTTGAACTCTTCGCCCTGAATGATGCCCGCGTTAAAAGCCTGGGAAAGCTGAAGGATTAAAGCAGAAGCACCTGCCGCGCTAGTGCCATTTGCACGCAGACTTTGGGATGTAAGATCAACAAATTCGAGTAGCTCTGACTGCTCAACATTGAGGCCACTGGTAGCGTCGGCCACCTTGGCATAAAGGTTGGCTGTATTTTCAATAGCAATTGCAGACCTGTTGGATATATCCATCAGCTCTTTATTGATGGTGGCCAGCTCAGCAGCGCTACCAGTTACCTGGCGCAGCTGGTTTTGTGTACGGTTCCATGCGTCGCTGTAGGCGATAATTTGGCGGGTCGCCATCGCTGAGCTGACGGCGGTAACCATACTACGTAAGCGCATCGCTGCACCGCCCGCGGTATTAAAACCTTGCCCCATACGCCGTGAAGCCTTGTCGGTGCGGTCAAAGCCTTTCTCCATGCGCCTGGTCGAGCCATCAACATCTTTCTCAGCTTTTAATAACCCGGCAGTGCGGGCATCAACGACGTAATATAGGTTTCCTGCTTCAGTAGCCATAACACTTACCTCAATGCGTTCTATGTGGGGGCTCGTCAAACAGGAGGCAGTCAATCATTCCCATCTTGCGCGCGTGTTCAACTACGTCCTGCTCTCGGACGCCCAGAGCTTTAGCCAAGTCAGCGGTGCGATATAAGGGTGCCCCGTCCTGGTTTATCGCCCCCACCTGTAAGCCGGGGAACGCCTTTTCAAGCCCTCCTGTAATCCCCTCCAGTATTGGGGACCGCAAGAACATCGGCCTGCTGTCGTCATAAACACGTCGCAGTATTTCTTCGGAGTCAGTGATAGCCACGTCTTTAAAAAACTCGATCACTGCATCTTGTTCCCATTGGGCGAGTATCCATGCCATGTGCTTACATAGCGGCGCTTTGAGCAATTCAGGGTCGGTATCATGGCTGCTCGCAGCCCATACCTGCCCGGGTGTTAGGTGTTCAAGTGCTGTGCCGCGATCCGCGGCTTGTTTGATAGCTTCTTTGGTAATCATGGCTTTCTCCACTAATAATCAGTGCAAGGTATGGGTCGGTTTGGTTTGAAGCTGATTCTCAATGCCCTTCTCTTTAGCCAGCGCCAGCAGCTCTTCCTCGCTGGCGCCTAATGCCTTGGCAATATGATCCAGCCGGTACACTGCGTTGCCGTCGTCATCCACTGCCGTTGCCTTGAGATCGGGAAAGAACGTCTCCATACCTTCCTGCAGCGTTTCAAGGATTGGGCCACGTAGGAACATGGGGTGCTGTTCGTCATAGGCGCGATAGATCATCACATCGGTATCGCCGTGCTCTACGCCACCAAAGAACGCCTGCCGTGCTTTCTGCTCTACGCTAGCCAGTAGCAATATCATTGAGTGCCGCATCGGCTGGCGCAGGTGCGCGGGCTTAACGCTGGCCTCATACGCTGCCCAGGTTTGACCGGGCGTGAGGTGATCCAGACCTGTGCCACTTTCAGCGGCTTGTTTAATCGTGTCGTGGTTAATCATGATGCTCTCCTATGCCGCCGGCGGTGTGGTGTCAGTAACAATCAGCGCATTCACTATCCCTTGTAGGCGAGTCAGGCGAATGCGTATAAGCCCTACCAGCGTTCCAGCAGGGAGTGCATCGTTTATCGCTTCCAGCGTCGCAGCGCAGGCCAGCAAGGCATCGTCATCAGGCGATGATTGCAGCGTGTCCCGTACCGCTTCTGCGCTATGGCTGGCGCTCTGATCGATGGAGCGCAGGCTGGATGCCAGGCGTGTGGCTTCCTGAATGGCACTATCCAACATGACGACCTCCTGTTAGCTCTCGGTTAGCAGCACGGCGGCCCGCGTTATCGCGCTTATGGCTGACAGGCTCCTGCTCGGCAGCTTTCTGCCATGTGGTGATATACCGCTGGGCGATTTGTAGCGCTTTTTGTGGCGGCCGGTTGCTTACCACTTTGCTTAATAGGCGCTCATCCTCCGGCAGCACAGCACAATGTTCACGGACAAGCCGCAACCAGCGTGGCGCATGCTCAACAACAGGCGCACTTACAGGCACCTCTGACGCTGGCGCATGGGGCAGGTTAGGCCATACCGCTTTAGCGGCTGATAGCGCCTTGGAATCGCTCAGCAGGCGACGACATTGCTTAAGGGCTGTGTAGGTATCGGGTGCCACCTCAAAGGCGTCATCCAGCACTACCGCTAGTTCAGCAGCCGATTGCCGAGTAAGGGTAGCCATCACTCCACGTACCTCGGTTTCAATAGGCTCCAAAGGCCTATCGATCGCGTACAGGCTGCCAATGATGGTGTTGATGTCATGGACAGTGGCAGTGCTTTGCGTTGAGCTTTTAACCTCGTTTGCGATGGCACAAGACGTTTCGGGGCGGTGACAGTGGTGACAGCGGTGACAAGGTTGATTATCAAGGATTTTTTCTGTCACCGGTGCTGTTTCACCACTGGTGACAGCGGTGACAGAATGGACGTTATCAGTGTTGACAGCGCTTTCCATAGGTTCATCTGGTTCACTGGTAGGCGAACTAGCAGCTTGTCGGCGCATTCTAAGAAGGTCGCGGTAGCTCATGATTCGCCCTCCCTTGGAAGAATGGCGTAGAACCGCAAGCGCCTATCAGTATCAAAGGAAATACGTTTCTGAGTGGTAAGCCTCCCCTTGTCTTTTCCATGCAGCCATTCAGCCTTATCAAGCACTGCCGCAATCGTCTTTAGGTCATAACCTTTGGCAGCCTCCTGCAGTGCCTCATTCTGGAAATAAAACACTCGGCCATCGGCGCAATCAGACCAGTAACCCGCACGGTCCCTAACATCCTTGTCTGCGCCTAGCTCGCTAAAGCGGCTGTCACCGTGGCGCTGTATAAAGTTGGACACGCCTTCCAGGATGGCTTGATCTTCCGGGGGTAAATTGCCGCGCTCGTTCTGCCACAACTGAAAGCACATACCAATCGCTTCGATAGATGCCCCGGGCTTCCATCCGGTTATGCCCGCGTCAGTAGCCAGCTCTCCTGCCATAGCAAGCAGTCCAAAAGCGCCAGCAGCACGGCTGGAAACTCCATCTTGCGTGCCGGTAAATACAGGATCTTCCATAGTGTCGCGGTAGAGGGCGGGCAAGTCAGACTGCTTTATCAAATGCTGGATAAAAGCGCTCCCGGCATGCCCATAATGCTCCGCTGTTGCTGCCTTAATAGCGTTAGCAAAATCACTAGGGCTAATACCCTGGATGTCATCGAACGCCCCATAACGGCGACTGGTAGCGGGTATATCCAACAAGCGGGCATCCTGCCCCGCCTTAGCGGACTTCCCGGCTTCGCTCATGTGAGAGGCCAGACTACGCTCACCACTGGATAGCAACATCAGGCGCCAGCGCTGAGCTTCACGGATACCTCCGGTTCTAGCCGCTCGCTGCTTTCCTACACCGTTAGCTACCAGATAGACCATATTGCCCGCTTCATATGGGCTCGCTTGGCTGATCTCATCCAGCACCATGCAGGTATCGTTCTGGGACGCTGCCAAGGCTTCAATGCCATTGCCGGTACCAGACCACTGGCGCATGAATTGAGGACTGCCCCAGACGCTGCTCGCCATTTGCAAGCAGGTGGTTTTGCCCTTACTGGAGCCTCCGCGCAAGTTGAAGCCTAACCCCCCAGACGGCTGCTGTTTGGCTGGCCATATCAAAGGTCCGGCTAAAGCTATGCAGATACCCAGCATTAGGATGGGGTTGTTAACTGCGCGCCCGGCAACCTGCTGGCGCCAGCCATCAAGCGTGCCGCGAACATCAAAGTAGCTGGATCGTGAAGAATCGGCGCTAAAGCAATAGTCCTGATTACCGATGGTGCGCTCAGGCAGAACAAAGGCACGAGAGTTGTCATGCCAGCCGGTTGTAGTAGCCGCTACCAGCCGGGCCTCTGGCCGACTCTCCATAATGTAGTCAGCAAGGCGGTGGCGCTGCTTGATGACGTGCGTGTGCCCCATATCCAGTAATTCGCGGCGCAGCTCTGAACCGCCTTCATTGAGCAAGCGCATCGGCAATACTCGGCGGCACCATTTGCCTTCGCTATTCATAAAGCGAACCTGACGCCCGAAGTTACCGCCATGCTCGTCACGGCTAATGGCAATCACTTCAACGGGATCAGCAATGTACACATCCTCATTAGTGGAACCGTTCTGCCCGTTGCGTATGCCGTGCCACCACAGCCCTGGGGGAAACCGCTTATCCCCGATATAGAACCAATCAGCATGGCTGGTGAAACCGGGACGCTTGATACTGCTATCTAGGGGCTCGCTTCCCCCAGGCGACACTTCTTTGCCCAAAGGCATCGAGTCAGCAAGCGCCGCTAACTCCTTTGCTCCCATCGCAGGCCGCTTGCTCTGATCATTAGCACCTGCTTCCGCTGTTCCAGCTGCTTTTGTAGTCAGGCGGCTTTGATCCTCCTCAACTGGGTCATCAAACAGGCCCAGATTATCGTCTGGCTTCCAGCTCATACGGCCCCCTTGCGGCATAGGGCCACGTCCGCAAAGTCGGTGCATGACGTACAACGGTCACAAAATACAGGCGTGAGCAACTTGCCCCCGATGGCCAGCGCGGCGATGCGTGCTTTAGTCATGCCGGGGTTACCTTCGGTAAAGCGATCATCATCCGCTGCGATCGTGATAGCCACGTCTTCGGGTAAGCGTTGGCGCAGGCGTCGGGCGACCGGCTCAAGGTTGGCGGCATTGCGGGCAACCACCACCGGGCAGCCAGTAGACGCATAGAGCGCAGCACCGGTTGCCCATCCCTCGGTTACTAGTACTCGTTGAGCGCCAGCAATGCGCCCAATCAGGCTAGCCGCACCTTTTACCCGGCCACCCGGCATAGGACGCTTGGCACCATCAGGAAAGATGCGCTCCAGATTAATGAGCTCGCCATCGACATACAGCGGTACCAGCAGGGCATTGCCCCGCTGGCGCAGGCCGTATGGCCGTAACTGCTTTTTGGTCAGATAGGGGTGGCTGGTATCTGCTGGTTTGGCAGAAGCCCACCATTGGCGGGCCTGCTTTGCTGCCTCTGCCTGTTTAGCGATACGCTCGGCTTCCCATTGGTCGCGCTGGCGCTGTGCCTCCAAGCGAGCTTGCTGGCGCTTCTCGGTGCGCGTGATATCGTCATCAGCATCATCGACTAGTATTACCAAGCGCTGAGAGTCACGCCAGTCACCCACCACCGCCGCGGTATCCCCTAGCAGACCGATATAGCCACTCTGACTATTGGCACCATCAGGGATGAACCGACGCCACTTACCCTTGCCTGAAAAGCGGGACGCGCCATACAGATCACTGGCGACCTGCTCAGCGGCAACCTCTATGCTAAGATGGCTGGGCATCTCGACAATGCTGCTGTACTCCGCCTGGCTTCGGTCGGGCACTTTTATTGTTCCTCGCATATATAGCCCTCCCCTTGCAGCCAATCGCGGCGCTCCTCAAAGGTGCTGGATAGCAGCCACAACGTTTCAATAAGAGCCTCACGCTTCAGACCATCAAGGTCATGGTCGTTAAGCAGCATCGCTACGCCTGCAAGAATTTTTGACGCCTGCTCCATTTGGCGTGCATCACCAGTAAGGGCGGCTTTCAGCAGGTAGGTTTGATCTTGAGGAATCATAAGCCCGTCTCCTTGCTAAACGCCTGGGCTTCTCTCTGCATCTCCTTGAACTCAAGGTGATTGACTAAACCGCTAGCAAACGCCTGATCGGCTGTTAAGAAGCGATCCGGATTAGTGAAGTGAAAGCGAATGACACGGGTGCGTAGATCGCAATTAATGGCTACGGGCATCATTGGGCCGCCTCCAGAGAATCCAGGTAGGCAACAGCGCCAGCCAGTGCACTCTCTACAGTATGGGCACCGATACCATGCGGCACATCGGCGTCAAACCAAGCGGCCACGGGAACAACGGCCTTTTCGTGGTGGGTGATATGGCAAGCGTCACTATGACCAGTCTGGCGTACAGCATCACGCCAATCGGTTGCCTTAACGACGGTTTCTTGACCAGTGCGGGCGAAGGTGATCTTGAATAGGCTCATGGTTTAGCCTCCCCTTCAATCTTCTCATCAAGCAGGCCAAGCTCTCGGTAGCAGCTCTCGGCCACTATATCGATGGCCTCTACCAGCGAGCCGTAGTAGTAGTCGTTGAGAATGGGCGCTTCGCCTTCGTTGCCATCACGTGTTCTGTCGATGCTGATAATGTTGGCGAGGGCGGTCATTAAACCAATACGGCTTTCAAGGGCGTCGATGTTGCGTTTTGCAGTGCTCATGAGCGCGCCTCCAGACCACTAACAGCGGCTTCGAGATGACGAGCTTTATCAATATGATGGTTGTAACGCTTAAGGCGGGTACTTGCGCTGGTATCGGCAAACAAGGCAGCTTTAGCCATTGATCGATGGGCAGCAGCACGTTTAGAGGGATTTTGGGTAAGGAATAGGCGTAGTGATGCCATGGGTGTGACTCCGCGTATTGAAGATGGAGCCGTCAACCACTGTCGCCAAACAGATTGGAGGACGGACTGAGCAGGGTTGGCGAACCGGCATACACGGAAACCGGCAGACACGAAGGTCTCCCCACACAGCCCGTCCATAACATACCGTAAGGACGCAAAAAAAGCGCCTATTCGGTATCGGAGGGCGCCTGTGCGCCGCGTATAATTCAGGTCGCCAAACCTGGCTGACGATTTTGCGCCAGCAAGATCAGCATAGCGGTTAGTCATTAGAATGGTCAACATCAAACACCATCCTTAGTACTACTGGTACCAGTCGGCAGGTAGTAGAGCGCTACACGGCTATGCTTGCGCCCCCACGGGTCGATCACATCTTGCAGGTGGGTTCGTATGTCGTGGCCCTTCTCTCGCAGCTCACAGATACGCGCGCCTGGGCGAAGGATGTTTTCTTCTTGCAATAGCTCAAGAGTAGTAACCGGCCCTCGCTTTAAGCGGGCCAGAATGCGTATGCGCTGGCTGGCGGAGTCAGTGGAGTTGATAGTCATGCAGCACCGCCTTGCAGCTTGGGAAGTAGCTGCTCCTGTGCGTAGCGTGTTAGCTCTTGCTTGCGCTGCTGGTAGTCCAGGCCTCGGCCTAATAGGAAGGTGTCGCGCTGCTCGATCAGCGCCAGCAGGCGAAGCTCGTCAGGAGTCAGGCTGTCACGATCTACACCCTTGGATTGCCCAAAGACAGCGATATTGATCAAACGGGCTTCATTGATGAAGTGATGGCGGGCGGCAGGCTTGCCTTGGGCTTCCCGGGTTAGTTGGAGTGCGTCACACATACCGCGGTATCCGATAGCGGCTGAGTCGCGTAGCAGCTGCCAATCTTCAGCGCCGCCATGGATTAAGCGATCAATCTGCTCATCACACCAGATTTCAAAGTCAACTGACAGCCAACGGGCGAACGGTACGGCTAGCTTCGGGTGCAGCCAAGTACCACCGCCGCGATCCATTCGCGCACGACTTGTTTCTACATATGTGATTTTCCCATATCTACGTTCAAGGCCAAGCAGGTAAGCCTTTGTCTCGGGTAGTCGCAGCCACTGCGCGGGCTCTTTACCAAAGCGTTTTGCTGACTCAGTAGCATTGATCCAGCCAGCAGAGTTAAAGCTATAAGCTTGGCCTTCGTATTGCAGAGGGATGACATTGGAAGCAGACATTTAAGCCACCTCCCTATCATTGCGGTAATCAGTAATAAGGCGAGCGGAATACTCGTAGATTTCAGCCAGAACGAACCTTAGCGGCGCGTTCTTACTAGTGCCCTGCTGAATAGGCTTAGGGAAGCGTGAGTCTTCCTTACGGGCACGATCAAAGGATGTAGATGGCATGCCCAATATTGCGCACGCCTGTCGCTTATCAATCTGGACAAACTTGGGGTCGAAGTTATCGAGCGGGATTTTACCGGCAGCTTTATCGCGGTTGGTTTGCATCGTAAGTCTCCTGAATAAGCCTTGTGGTGGCTTGGACGACTACGATGTTGGCTTATGGAATAACCCTCAGGGCAACACCATTTGGGTTCAGGGTAAGCACCCTAAGATTGGTGAAAACAACCCTTAGGGTAGACTTAAGCCCGCATAGTTGCTGGCTTTTCTACCCTAA
>NZ_JBQSWC010000058.1:0-9468 GCF_052376775.1 Halomonas sp. AOP43-A1-21
CTTGCCGCTGAACTCAAAACCCAACGAATGATACAGATGGAAAGCAGGCTTATTTGATTCGTAAACCTTGAGCGTAAAAGCGTTTACGGAATGCTTGTTCCGTGTGGAGCCAGCTTAAAACCGTTGTGAGGTCTGCTGACTCTGCTCTTCGTAATATAATGTGGATTATCTTTCAACGTCGCGTCATGCATTATTCGAAAAGCGGGCCATATGGTATGCATTCACGTATTCACCACCCCTAAAAGCAAAAGCCACCGACTCACCTTCAATTTCAAAACCAAATTTCTTGTATAGATTAATGGCGCGCTCATTGTCTGTGTATACGGTGAGTTCGATGCGCTTGAGATTAAGCCAATTATCCGCCAGCTCGACCACCGTAGATAACAGCGCACTGCCAACCCCCTGCCCTTGGGATTTATCCTTCACCCCCATACCGAGCGACCCCACATGCTTGCGCCTTGGGTTTTGACAGACCTCAAAGCCCAAATTGCCCACGATTTCTCCATTAACCAGAGCAACATACCCGTAAACATTCTGTGGTGTATTCGAAAGACGCTGCTCCCAGAGGGCAACAGATGGATGGGGAAGTTGAAGAGTGCCCGAATAGGCATTTGGGCATTCGTAAATTTCTTTTACAGCGCGAGCATCTGACGGCTCGGCTTTTCTGATTTCAACGTCCATATATCTCTATCCCCTTGGTATAGCTTGAGCGATACATGGATGGCATTCCCCTAGTAAGCAGGTAGCGCTTTTCAAGATGGAAAAACCACCACGTCATCCCCCTCTTGCCATGGATGAAACTTGGTCATGGCCTGCAGAAAAAACGCGTGCTCCAACCAGTGCTGTAGCCACCGCTGCAGGTGCGGGTAAGGTAGGCTATAAAAAACATCGCGATCTACATGGGCGAATTGGCGGATAAAAGGCATGATGCCAATATCAGCAATGGTCGCGTTATCTCCCAGAAGATAAGGCTTTTGAGTCAGCTTCTCCTCTAAAACCTGTAAAAAAGCTTCACCCCGTTGCCGGTACTCTGCCTGGGTCATTTCGAGATGTCGGTCGGCGTATTTATAGCGATCCAACCAATGTTTAAATTCATTATCGTTTTGCTCGATAAGGGCATTGGCCTGAGTCCTAACCTTCGCATCTAACAGCCCTTGCGCATCTTGTTGCTCAAGCGCCCACACCATTATTTCTCGGCTCTCTTCGATCACAGTACCATCAAAAAGCTGTAAAACAGGCACAGTGCCTTTCGGGCTAATCGCTAGCATCTGGGCCGGTTTTTTCTTCAATGTGATCTCGCGCAGCTCCACCGGTAACTCAGCAAACAATAAGCCGAGCCGGGCACGCATGGCATAGGGGCAGCGACGAAAAGAGTAAAGGCGATGAAGTGATGACGTCATGGGCATTTTTCACAGTTGAATTGAAGTCAGTAGGCTCGGTGACCACTCTAAGGCGAGACGTTAGCCGTTCACGTTTTCTTCCGCCACCTGACGCAGCGCATCGACCAGCACCTCGGCAGGCTGGGCGCCGGAAATCAGGTAACGTCCGTCGAGGATGTCCCTCGGCACCGCATTCACCCCGGCGTCCATGAACCGCTGCTCTGCCGCTCGAACCTCGTTCGCGTACTGATCAGACCGGGCGATGGCCTCAGCGGTGTCGCCATCAAGCCCTACTTCGATGGCCTTCTCGCGTAACACATGTGGGCCTGAAAGGTTTTCCGCCTTACCGAAGTAGGCGCCACCCGAATAGTGCCAGTTGCAGGGGGCGTTTCCCGGTTCTGCGTGGCCGCCCAGGCAAGCACACGGTGAGCAGCGAAGGTATTGTTCGCCCGACGCTCCAGCGCACCAAGTCAATTCTCAACGCCTTCACTGGGTACCCCCTCATTCGATCAAACTGAAGAAAGTATGGTACGTGTCTATCGGGCGTAACGGCAGTACCGTCATGTAACGAATCAAGACGTTACTCGACGGGGGGTTCCGGTAACACCGGCGGCGTACTGTCCATATAGGTCAGGAAGTCTTGCCAGATGTCGTACGTTCGCTGTTTCGTTAACCGGGTAAGGCACGTAATGCCCATGACGCCGCGAATGGTTCCGTCGCGCCACTGCGTATAGACAGCGCCGCAATGGGCCTCGCTATACGCGTGCCACTGCTTCTGAGCTACCTGAATAGCTTCGACTAGCTCAGGGTCAGCCGCGTTATGTTCAACGCTCGTTTCCAGATAGTGGGTGAGTACGTCCTCGGCGGCCTCTAACTCGATAGCCGCGCACCGATTAGTCTCGAGCGTGTTCCTTATATTATTGCAATCAAGCGCCTCGTCGTCCGCCACGGCTGCAAGCGATAGCGAAGCGAGCACTATGAGTAGCCACTTTTTCATTTTTTCCTCAAACGCACATAAGGTGCTGGCCAAGCATGCACAACCGCCATGTTCTCACATTCGATACCAGGGAGATCATCTTTCGCCCTACTACTGATGGGCAGTGGCTAAGGCTTATAACGCGTCAGCGCAATACCGCAAGCGATCAGGCCAGAAGACACAAACCGCCATACGCCGAAGCCTTCTTTCAAAATGATGGTAGAAATAAGCGCAGCGAACAGCACGCTGGTTTCGCGAAGCGCCGAAACCATGCCGAGAGGCGCGTAGGCCATCGCCCAGATAACGATCCAATACGCACCGACCTGCATTCCACCGCCAGCGATAGCGGGTGCCAGGTTGCCACATACGACTTTCTTTATTTCCTTGGCTTTCCACATAAGCGCAATCGCGAACGTCAGCAAGCCATTGCCGAGCGTCAACAACACCGCAAAGCCGAGCACCGAACCCGCTTGCCGAGCGCCCAATCCGCCCACCAGCGTGTAGGAAGCGATAAAGGCGCCCGTACCGAGCGCAAGAAGGATAGCGCGGGGATTTCTGGTAATACCGGTGCTGGTATCAAATGCCAGCGACATCACGCCAACTCCAAGAAACAGCACACCGAGTAACGGGAGAAAACCCAACATTTCACCCGCGAACGCGGCAGCGCCAAGAGTCACGAGTAACGGCGCTGAGCCACGTGCGATGGGATAGACCTGGCCAAAATCACCATAGTGGTAAGCCATGGGCAAACTGAAGTGATAAGCCGTATGAATCAAGATGGCCAAGCCAAGAAGCGGCCAGCTGGCAGGATCAGGGAGCGCTACAAAAGGCAACGCGAGCGCAGAAACCAAACTGCCCAATAAAGTGATGACCGCCATAACGGCGATCCTGTCACCACTCACTTTAACAATCGCATTCCAGCTGGCGTTAAAGATGGCCGCGAGCAATACGATCATGGTTATTTCTAGGCTCATGTCATCTTATCCTTGAGCGGCAGGATGCAACGTTAAGAAAAAATAGTTTTCCCAGCATAGCGTAAATCCCTATACCCGTATGTTTTGCTACTTTCCGCCCGCATACCGCGTTCCCTTCACCACTGAACCCACACTGTTTTAGCCCCTGCTGCTTTAGCAAGCTAGCAGATGAAATGCGTTCAAAATAGGCGAGCGCTGACTATGCTGATTAGGGCCGCCACCAGCCGCCAATAACAATCACAACCTCTCAGCAAAGGAAGCCCTATGCGTCGCACACAACTATCCTCTTTCATACAACAGTCCTCTTTCATGATAGCGGGCCTTGGCCTGCTCATATCCTCCCCACTATGGGCGTGGGACGGCGTCGTCGAGAAGCAAACCTTTGAGATCGACAGCTTCACGACACAAAACGGCGAGACGATCCCCAACGTGACGGTAGGCTGGGAAGCCTACGGTGAACTCAACGAAGCCCGCGATAACGCCATTCTGATCACCCACTTTTTCTCCGGCACCAGCCACGCAGCAGGCCGCTACAATGCTGACGGTAACCCCACCGGCTACTGGGATGCCATTATCGGCCCCGGCAAAGCATTAGATACCGACGAGTACTACATCATCTCCTCGGATACGCTGGTGAACCTCGGAGCCCATGACCCCAACGTTACCACCACCGGTCCCGCGTCTATTAACCCAGACACCGGCGAACCCTGGGGCATGGATTTCCCGGTAGTCACCATTCGGGACTTCGTCGAAGTTCAGCGCGAACTACTGGAAAGCCAGGGGATTGAATCGCTGCATGCGGTGATGGGTGCTTCCATGGGGGCCCTGCAAGCGATTGAATGGGCCAGCGCCTATCCTGACCGGGTTGAGCGCTTGATTCCCGTTATCGGCGGTGGCATTGCCGACCCGTGGCTGTTGGCAACGCTGAGCTCTTGGGCCGCGCCAATCCGCGTGGACGCCAATTGGAACGAGGGTAACTACTACAACGGCGAACCGCCTACCGATGGATTAAAAGAAGCGCTTAAACTCGTTACGCTCAACGCCAACCACTGGCAGTGGGCCAACGAAACCTTTAACCGTGACTGGGCCGATGAAGAACGCGATCCCGCCCAGGATATCAGCGCCCGCTATGCCATTGAGCAAACGCTGGATGACATTGCCGCCGCCCGTGCGGAGCTTTCCGATGCCAACCACCTGCTCTACCTGGTACGCGCCAACCAAACCTTTATGGCAGGCCACGGCGACTCGTTAGAAGAAGGCCTGGCCGCCATCGAAGCCCCTACCCTAATGCTGTATAGCGAAAACGACCTGGTATTCGCTCCTGAAGGCGTGCGCCGCACCGCCGAGCTGATTGAAGCGGATGGCACTGAAGTGACGCTGGAAACCCTGGAAGGCAATCGCGGCCACTTGGATGGCGTGCTATCCATTGACCAAGCGAGTGATACGTTGCGGGCGTTTTTGCAGTAAGGCGGGAGCGCTGGCTTTGAGTCTTAAAGCCAGCGCTTAAGAAGTTGCGATATGAACCAGCCTAATTAGCCCCAGTTCAGGCCGGGGCTTCTAAAGCATTAGCGGCTAGCGTTTTCTTCAGCCACCTGACGAAGCGCATCGACCAGCACCTCGGCGGGCTGGGCGCCGGAAATCAGGTAGCGCCCATCTAGGATAAACCCCGGTACAGCGCTCACCCCTGCCTCCATGAACTGCTGTTGTGCCGCTCGCACTTCATCTGCGTACTGATCCGACCGGGCGATGGCCTCGGCGATGTCGCCGTCTAGCCCGACCTCAATGGCTTTCTCACGCAGAACCTCTGGGTCTGAAGGGTTTTTCGCCTCACCGAAGTAGGCATCAAATAAGGCCAATTGCAGGGGCGTCTCTCGGTTTGGCGTTGCGGCCCACGCCAGCACGCGGTGGGCAGCGAAGGTATTGTTCGCCCGCCGCTCTTGGGCGCCACGGAAATTCAATCCCAGCTCTTCGGCGACCTGCATGATCTCCCGCTGGGACTGCTCCATAGTGGCCGCGTCCTTGCCGTACTTGCGGCACAGGTGCTCAAGGATCGGCTCGCCCTCGGGCGGCATGTTGCGGTTGAGTTCAAAGGGCTGCCAGTGAAGTTCGATTTCGATCTCGCCCTTCAGGGTTTCCAACGCTTTTTCCAGGCGCCGGTAGCCGATGGCGCACCACGGGCAGGCGACATCGGATACCAGGTCAATTCTCAATTTCTGCATGATGGATCTCCTCGTCAGCTTCGGTCATTAAGGCTAAAACGCCAAGCCCTGGCTTGTATCACGAAAGACATAACCTTGGCTAAGGCTACCATCCCCCTTCCCCTCATATAGAAAGTCAATAAACGGCTTGGTCCGCCAAACCATCTGGGTGTATATTTGTACGGAATACCCGTACATAAAGGTGGCCTTATGGACACTATTAGCGTTAACAAGTTTAGAGACAATCTAAAAAGCGTCGTAGAGCAAGTCATCAGCCGTCACGAACCGCTGAAGGTAACTCGGCGTGCTGGTGAGGCTTTTGTGGTTATCAGCGCGGATGACTGGGAGAGGGAGCAAGAAACGCTCCACGTACTGCAAAGCAATAACCTTATGCAACAAATTGCTGACTCTCTTGAGACAAACCAACGCCGCCAAGGTTATCAACCGACCAAAGAGCAAATGGATGAGATCACTGGTATTTGAGGGGAATACCTGGGATGCGTATGAAGCCATGCGTGAAAAGGACAAACGCCTGCACAAAGCGCTCTGTAAATTGCTCAAGGAAATGCTACGTACTGACGACCCCGCCTCTGGCTTGGGCAAGCCTGAACCGCTCAAACACAACCTGACGGGGCTATGGTCTAAGCGAATCTCGCAAAAAGACCGCTTGATATACCGATTCGACGATACTGCCATTTATATCTTTGCTATCGGCGGTCATTACGATCAACACTAAAAGGGATTAGCTCTGCAGGGAGTCATGAGCTACTCAGCATTGTTATCACCATTCTCCACTCCTAGAAAAAGCCACTTTGCCTCTATCTCAGAAAAATGGCCCGTTTATCCAGGGTGTATTCGCCAAAATCACGCGCCAGATAAAGCGAACCCGAGTAGACGCGTTGGGCCTCATTTCGGATGTCCTCTATGGACGTCGAGGCAAGGGGATGAAGCGAATAACGGGGGCTAAAGTGCGTCAGCACCAGATTGGGAAGCTGTACAGACTCGGCAAACGCGGCGACAAGCTTGGCGTAGCTATGCCCTACATCACCGGCCTTCTGGGCCATCTCTTCGGTGTAGGTGGCTTCATGAACCAATACTTGCGCCCCTTCGCACGCCTTAACCAACAAGTCAGGTTGGTCATTATCCCCGGCAATCAGCACTTTCCTCGGCTTATTTTTGAAGATCAGGTAGTCATGGCTTTTTAACCGCTCACCCTCAAACTCAACATCAACCCCTTGCTTCAACTGCCCCCACAACGGCCCTCTTGGAATCCCCTTTTGCGCTAGTTTATCCACATCCAAGGCGGCGTCGACCTTTGTCTCCGTAAACCCATAAGCATAGGACGGCGCCCGGTGTGAAAACCTGTGAGTGCTAACCGCGATGCTCTCAAACGCAACGCTGGGCAGCTTGTCCGAGTCGATAAACTCCAGAGCAAAGGGCAAGCAAAGCTGCGTGGCCTCACAGGTAGCCTCCAACCATGCCTTGATGCCTGCGGGCGCCACAATGGTCAGCGGCGCTTTCCGGCCTCCCATTCCCGCACTCGCCAGTATGCCCGGCAGCCCATAGCAGTGGTCGCCGTGTACGTGGGTAATAAAGATGGCTTTCAGTGAATGAAACGACAGCTTGGTATGCAAAACCTGATGCTGGGTGCCCTCACCGCAATCGATCAGGTACCAGCCTTTCCCCTTGCTCTCGCGTAAGGCGACACCTGAGACGTTTCTACTTTTGGTGGGTACACCTGCGGAAGTGCCTAGGAACAGTAAATTCATTTCTTACGAAAGCCCTTTTACTCACTTTTTTTCGGAATAAGAAGGTGGACTGCTAGTTCGTTAAATGTAACCAATGTGGTTTTACAATGAATATTAGGCGCATAATTATGCAGTTGAGGCCTACCTAAATCCGCCTAGTTAGACTGACACAACTTGTTATTAAAGGATTAACTATTCGAGCTCAGCGACTAGGGCAAGCGCGAAGCGCTTTGCACTAGTCCGTTTCGAAGCCTTCGTTGAGCTTAGCTGTTGAAACTAATCCCTAACTAATACGCTTGAGAATCTGTTGAGATTGTTAGAATCCACCATCCGGCCCCAGCATCCTACTGCAAATATTCTCCTGCGCCGATTTTATCTTTGATAACTCCTCCCTAATCTGTGATTTTGTTAAGTAATCACCACCATCCGCCACCATATCTTTCAGGTGGGCTTCCATAACCATAGTCATGTCCCACAACTCTTCAGCGCCCATTCCAGGTGTCATCTGCCGAAACTGGCCTACCTCTTCTTCGAGATTATGGACTGCAACTACGACACGAAGAAACCGTTGGTTTTCTCGGTATGGCTTTGTCGCAAACTCATACCATGAAGCGTCGTAACTCGCACTTGCAACCAGCTCATTCATCTTCATGCAACTGCCCAGACGTTCTGAAGCTAAGGCATACTTAGCTGCATCTCGGGACGCTGATTTGGCTTCGAGAGTTTGCCAAACAGCAATGGTGGCGGCAGCGACAGCAGCCGTCACACTCACAATGCTTAAAATCGTCCTGAACTCTAGTCGTTGCTTAAGTGCCTTTCTAAGTGGTTGCTCTTCACTCAATTATCAAAACCTCACTGTCTTGAGACTCTCATTATATTTTAAGGGGCAAGCGTTACTCGCTCTTGACGGCCAAGCTTGGCATACTGTAATGCAGATCTGCCACGCGCCACCTAAGAATTACATATGAGATAGCGATCACGTCAGCCATCAACCAAGCGTTTTAAAAATCTCAGTTATTTTCCTAGAGCCGCGGGAAAACGCACGAAGGGTTGAAAGCACTAACCGCCGCCTATCATATGCACTACGTTGATCTAGATTGGCGACTTTTGTTGTCGAATTAGCTATTTTCCCACCAACTACGGCAGCTAGAGCTATATATAACCACCACCGTTGGTATCGACCTTGCTGATTGCTTGCGATAGCTGCGCTCGAATTTTTCTGACGAGCCCTAGAAACAACCAGCGTTGGTATGATGCATTCACTAGCGAGAGCAACCGAATGCGTCATGATATATTTATCTACTAACCCTTCCGGTGGATCGGGAAAAGAGGTGCAGAATTCAGATGGCACTTGTTGACAGACTCCAGACGGTCTAGCGTATCGCCGAATTCCCTCTCCAAGCTCTTCGACAGGACAAACCGTACGGTTATAACGTTCGATCTCATCACGGATTTCGATGATTTCTTTTTCTGACACTGAGCTTCTGATACCAGCGTAGATTTCAGCACTCTCAGTAGGACCGAAGAGATGAAAAGTGCCCGAACCGTAGGCCGCGTATTCATTCAATGTTTGTTGCACATCAGAAGCCCATATACACGAAGGTGTTTCTTTCAGGTCTTCTCCCTTACAAAAATGATCGTAGCTCCGCACTTGATTCAATAAATACAAGCTAGCTTCTCGACTTACTCGATTTCCTTCCGCAAGGTTTGAAGCATGGCGATTTCCAACAGAATCTGCCACAAAGAATATCCCAGCAAACAGCGCAGTTGCATACCAAAGATGATCATAGTAGCCACGAAATTTATCGTTTAGATTGAGAGTGTCGTAGGCAATTACTATTATGCACCATCCCGTTAACAGACTAATAATCAAGAGAGGAATAAGACCCAACGGACTCCCTAGCGCCCCACCTCCGCCAATAAAAAAGGAATCAGGAAGGTAGTTTATTTGAGGCCACTTCCCAGCAATATTCAATAATCCTGGGAGAGCTAATACAGAAAATACAACCATAACGCCCCGCCACCGGGCAATTACAAATCCTGCAGCTAAAAGCGCACCAATTAGGATAATGGAGTATACCAAAAGAAGGCCGAGAATCGGAGTTACTGCCTCTGCTGGGGACCAGTAACTTCCAACTATAACTTCATCATTATTTAGCTCTAAAAAATTCGAAGATGCTAATCCGACCCCCT
>NZ_JBQSWC010000059.1:0-8206 GCF_052376775.1 Halomonas sp. AOP43-A1-21
CGGCACGGCTGGGACGGAAGTCGCTGTCGTTCTCAAAATCGGTGGAGCTGCATGACAAAGTCATCGGGCATTATCTGAACATAAAACACTATCAATAAGTTGGAGTCATTACCCAATCACCCTATCTTTATTTCGTTCGTACTCGGCACGTATCAGATCGGGCAGTAGTATTTTGATACTCCCATCCTGCACCAGATGTTCTATGGCAGTAAGCATCGGCAATTCAGCTTTTTGAGACGAAATATCAAGCCAAACACATGTATCGAGCATTATTAGATGCATTAAAGCTCCTACTAATTATTCTTTCCAAGATTCAACCCATACACTTTATGGGATAATGCCTCGTCAGCATAGAACAGTGCCAATAACGCAGGACAACCTACTTTCTGACGAGTCATTGAACGATGTTTTCAGCTATATCAGTCCATTAGAGCGGTCCTTCGGTTGCATCTGCCTACGCTGTGGGGCCACGCCTGGCATATCGCTCGCCTCTCCCTTTTTGGTGTCCTTCGGAGCGTATACCTCGGTCTGAAAGGCCTTCTCCATTTCCTTATGCTCGGCCGTCTCGCGGCGCATACGCTCCATCGCCGGATCGGTGAACGTGACCTTAAGGCCGTGCATACCGGCGAGCTGGGCGACTTCAAGCCGGAACTCGTCTGTGCCTTCCACGATGAGGGCTTGGCCCTCGAACCGCTTGGACGCCAGTTCGAGCGCAACCAGTGCCGCGCCGGTCGTGGCTTTCTGCGCCTGAACGTGCGTCTTCCGGTCGATCACCATGCCGCCGTCGATGGTACTGTACGCCATCGTCCCGTCTTTCCGGGCCTTGGGCTTGAGCTTGTCGAGAACAACAGCCTTGGCCTTGTCGGCCCGGTCGGCGGTCAGTAGCTCCCCGTTCCAGCGGCGTGTCCGTTCCTCGCGGTCGCGCAGCACGGCCAGCGCCTCGGCGTTGCCGCGCTCGGCCTGCTGCGTCAGCCAGTCGGCCCAAGTGGGCATCGTCGTCTGTTTGAACAGCGCCTGACGGCGAGCGTCTGCGCTCTGCCGGTTCTTTTGGCGCGAGGCGTCGGCCTGCTGTTTGATAGTGCCGTACATCAGGCGTTTGGTCGGCCCCTTGCCCGCGACCTTCAAAAGCATTCGCTCTGTCTGGCTCCACTGCTTAACCTGCGCATTGAAAGCTGCACTCTCGCGCTTGATCTGGTCGAGGCCCTGACGGCGGGCCAGAATGGCCGCCTGTCGCTCGCGCTGGTACTGATTGAACAGGCCCGCTGTCGTCGGGTTATCCGGCCGCCGGGGTCGTGGCTCGTACCGCTTGCGGTTCGCCTTCGCCTCGGCCTGCCGTTCGGAAGGCTGGAACGGGCCAAGACGGTCAGTTAGGGCCTTCATGGAAAGGTCGCGGCCGACGTTGCTGGCCTTCGCCCAAATGCCTGAATCTGGCTCGCCGATGACAAGGCCAGCGCCGCGCTGGCGAACCTCTAGGCCGTGTTCGGCCGCTGCGCCGTGCAGCTCCTGCCAGCTCGTCGCCTGTCGCATCGCCGGGGCCAGCTCGCAGGCCGCGTACCCGGTCAGCGTCTCGATGCCGGACTGCGCCTCCACGCTGGCCACCTTCGCGCCGATGCGGACTGGCTCCGCTTTATCTGCTGACTGTCTCTGTAGACGGGTATCGGACAGCTTGCGCAACCCGTTCAGGGTTTTGGCTTCAGGAGGCTTCGATATGCTGAGGTCGTAAGCGTTTCTAAGGTGTTCACGGAATAGGCTGTCGCGCTGCTCTGGGGCTTTCGCTGGCAACAGCTCAATGTCGCGGTTCTGATGCCGCTGCTTTGCCTCCAGACCATGAAACGTTGTTTGCAAGCCGTGCTCTACCTCAAGACGCTCACAGGCCTCCATCAGGCGGAACTGATCGTAATAGGGTTCAATGTTCTGTAACCCGGTCGGGTGAACCTTGTTGATGGCCACATGCACATGCAGGTTATCGGTGTCGATATGAACCGCTGATACACGCTGGTGCTCATCGAGGCCGATGGCAGCGCATAGTTCGTCTTCGATGGCGTGCAGCGTCTCAAGGTCTGGCTGCTCGCCGGGCGGGAAGGAATAGACAAAGTGGTAGGTCTTTTCCGCCTTCGACCTGGTGTTAGCCGCTTGCGTGGCTTGGATCAAGATTGCGGCATCTGCCGGATCATCCGTGCCGCAGTTGGTAACGCGGTAGCTGGCGACCTTCTCGCCCTCGGTCGTGCCATTGGCGGAATCCAGAATGTAATCGGCCGTGCGCTCCCAGCTCGTCGGGTCAATGCCGCCCTTGGCCGCCACCATATACTTGATTAACCGGGCTGGGCTTGAGGCCTTGCGTTCACGGTTGATGCGATGTGCGATCATTTGGAAATCCTCCCCATGAGCGCCCGCATGTCCTCTTGGATTGCGCGGAAATCCATCATCATCGCTTCTACGTCAATCGGTCGCGCGCCCTGACCGCGTTTCTCAGCGAGCCACAATTTCAGCAATCCGGCCACCCGGCCGAGGTCGCCATTCACCTTTGCCAACTGGCGGACAGCTTCCAAATCGGCCCGTGAACCTATAGGCAGATTCAGCCCAACAGCGCGAAGGAAAGCGGCATTCGACAACCCCGCCTGATCGGCCCTTTCGGCTAACTCTTTTTTCTCATCAATGCTGACCCAAACCTCAATTCGCTCCCGCCGTGGACGTGTCCCACGCGAATGCGGCTTGATAGCCTCAATCGCATTTTCACCGGCCATAAGCCTTTCCTCTTTGGTGTAAATGTCGCGGAGCGACTGACAGCCTCGCAGAGCAAGATGCCGTCGAACCGCAGGTGAGTAAGGGGCGGTGTTGGACTGGTGCGGGCTTGCCCGTACCGGTACAACACACATCTTGCCGTACTGCTTCATGCGATTCTATGCGACTGGAGCAGAATGGCCAGTAAAATATGGCGTAATCGCGTACATTCGCGCTAATTCGCATACATTCGCGTAGCATCGCATTAATCAATTCTTCTAATCGCATAGAATCGCATACATTCGCATAAAAACGCGTTTCCGACTGAGTTCATGAGCATCAGGGACGGACTGACACCAAACTGACACCAAAAGGAGGGGGCTTTGAGAGGCCATCAGCTAGGCCAGCCAAATCTAAGTCTTGTAAATTGCTCGACTCGGGTGAGAACATAGCCTCCGTTTACGCGCTTTTTTTCGAAACTCGATCATCAAGAAACAACGGAGTAATCATGGCACGAAAAACCCTCGCAGAGCGCCGTTCTGATGCCCTTTCAGAGCTTGAAATGGCGAAAGCCAGATTGGCAAAACTCGACAATGAGGCAGCAGAAAGAATCGGAAGAATTGCAATAAAGTCAGGATTGGTTAATCTTAAGCTTACGGACGATCAGGTCCGGGAAGAATTCGACAGAATCGTGGAAAGGATCAGCAAGGGGAATTGATCATGAAGACAGCTCACCGCATCAGCGCATTGGCCAATCAACTCAACGAACTGCAAGCCTGCCTCGGTCGAGCCAGTGGGCGGCCTAGCAACAGCGTTATGGAAGCCCAGCGCATAGCGGCCGAGCTGGCTTCTTCACTCGAAGATTGGCACCTTGAAACGCTACACATTCCTGAACCGGAGCGTGACCTCTATCGCGCACAGAATCCCTATTACGCTGCCCACTGACGCCGCGCACTGCCCTATCAAAAGCTCACTTCGGTGGGCTTTTTTTTGTCCGCAAAACGTATCAAAACGGACAACCAAGCTCGTTCCGCTCGTCATGAAAAACGCGTTCAAAATCATAGTTTTGAACACCAATCGCGGGAAGCTTGACGGACAGTTACGGACATAAACCGTTGAATTCTATGCGGATACGAGATTATCCGCATATTTAAAACTGCTCCATATCGGTCAATAATCAAATCTCGGACGATGACAAAACGAGGCATTCGGTATGGAACTAGAATCGCAAAAAATGTCGGCTCATGCCGCCCGAAAATTCGGTCGAGGCGCGGCGCTCGCTCTTGCAATGGCAAACGCAGGCCTTGGTGTAAGTCTCTACATGGCACCGGCTCCGGCCTATGCCATCTACTGCTCGAACTGCTCGACGTTCTATCAGCAGATGTACGAGTACGCCGAAGCGGTCAACACGCAACTGAACACGGCCCAGCAGTTGCAGACGCAGATCCAGCAGTACGACAACATGATTAAGCAGGGCATGTCACTGCCCAGCCGCATGTTCAACACCATCACTGGCGACCTTCAGCGCGTGGCCAGCGTCTACAACTCGGCGCAGTCGCTCGGCCGCAACATCAGCAATCTGGACGAACAGTTTCGCCAGCAGTTCAAGGGCTATGACAGCTATCTGAACTCGATTGGCCAAGGGCAAAACAACATGCCGCAGCGCTATCGGGACTGGGCACAATCCGGCTTCGATAACGCCCGCACGGCCATGCAGGCCGCTGGCGTAAATACGAGCACATTCGAGGATGAGAACGCGATGCTGGATCAGTTGGTGAGCCGTTCGCAGTCGGCCGTTGGCCGTCAGCAGGCCATTCAAGCCGGGAACGAGATTGCGGCGCAGAACGTGCAGCAGCTCCAGAAACTGCGCGATCTGGTGGCCACGCAAATCACCCTGCAAGGCAACTACATGGCCAAACAAACCGAACAGGAAGCCGTGAAGGACGCGGCCAGTGAAAGGTTCTGGGGAGGTACAGACACTCCCGGCCCATCCAAGGGGTTTTGATTATGACGATTTCTAAGATTCTTCTTTTGGTGTTGTGTCTCGGTTCTGCTGTGGGTGGGGCCGTAATGACTAGCGTCGTCATTTCTTCGGGCGAAGAATGTTCGGCTTCACAGAAGCAAAAAGCGGCGGCTACCAAAAAGTTCTGGGAAGGGAAAGACGAACCCGGCCCGTCGAAGGGGTTTTGATTATGAGTAGACCACTCTTTCTAAGTTGCGTCGGGATAGCCATGCTGTTGATGACCGGGAGTGCAATGGCCGCCGGTTTACAAAGTAATGTGGAGATGAACGGGCTGCTAACAGACATTCATAATGCGTCTGCTCAGTGGGGGCCAAAGTTGCAGGGCTATGCCAGAAACTTGCTGTTCCTGCTCGCTGGGATTCAGTTTGTTTGGACGTTCGGCAACCTGATTTGGCAAAGCGCCGATGTTGGCGAAATGTTCCGCGAGCTGATCAAGTTCGTCATGACGATAGGCTTTTTCCTTGCCTTGCTGACGTACTCCACAGAGTGGAGCACGGCTATCGTGAACAGCTTCCGCGAAGCGGGATCGCAAGCCTCCGGGTTTGCGCAGGAGTTGATGCCCGGTGACGTGTTCACCTTAGCTATCAAATTGGCACAAAAAGTCCTGTCGAACATTTCGTTGTTTGACCTCGAAACTGCGGTTGTGATTGCGCTATCCGGCGTCATCATTTTGCTGTGCTTCGCGTTCATCGCCGCGTTTATGTTCGTTACGCTTGTCGAGTCGTATGTGATTATCAATGCGGCCGTGCTGTTCATCGGTTTCGGCGGCTCACAATGGACACGGGAATTTGCAATAGCCCCGCTTCGCTATGCCGTTGCGGTAGGCGCTAAGCTGTTCGTCCTGACCTTGATTGTCGGCCTGATTATGTCCGTATCGGACAGGTGGTTCGCCAACTACGACGGCACTATTGGGCCAACATTGACACTATTGGGCCTGTCCTTGGTGTGCGCCTATCTGTCTCGGTCTATCCCGGAGCTGATTGCGGGCATGATCACCGGCTCATCATTTGGGGGAGGCAGTGCGATCGGCGGCATGGCAATGGCGGCCGCTGCGGCGGCTACTGGCTTGGCGGCAGGCACCATGATGGCGGGCGGCGCAAACGCGGCCGGTGGTGCTGCGGGTGCTTTGGGCGGCGGTTCTGGTGGTGGCGCTGGCAGTGGACTGGCCGACAGCATCAATGCCAGCATGGCCGGTGGCCAGCAGAACCCCGCAGCGTCCGCCATGCCGTCCATGAACAGTGCGGCGACCACAGGAACGGCAACGGGCGGTAGCGCAGCAGCTCAGTTAGCCGGTTCTCGCGTCGGTGGCTCGCAGGCGGGCAAATCGCCGTCAGGTAGCGGCATCAACAGCCAGAGCGACACTCCGCGCAGCAGTGGTCTGAGTGGGCCGCAGCAGGCGGCGCAAACACTGAAAAAAGCGGCCTCCGGCGCGAACAACTTGGCTAGTGTGGCCGCCCGCGGCCTCGGGACGCTCGCCGCTATCTCTGTGCCGGGTATGGAAGGCGCGGCGAGCATGGGCGGCGGCCCCCCACCGCAAATGCCTGACAGCGATGAGGGTGACGAAAAACGTCCAGCTAACAGCGGTGTATCCGCGGATGTTGCCGAAGAAACAAACGTTATTCGTCCCGCACAAGAACCGTCCGCCGCCCCGGCTCAGCCGAACGGCGTGGAGAAATCCAACAACCCGAAACAGGAAGGTGAGGCATGAACCCGTATAGCAAACCAATCCCCGGCACCCTTGCTCGCATGAAGGTGCCCGGCATGTCAGCGGAAGCGGTGGCTAAGGCTGACGCGCCAATAGCTGTTGGGAACCGCCAGAGCGATGAAACCCAATCAACTGCTGCCAAGGCGGCCAATGCACCGGAGACTGACCAATGATTGAATATCTGATTTTTTGCGTGGTGGCCTTCGCTGCCGCCTTCGGCATGTACTTGCTGCGCGAATACCTGCGCTCGCGGGGCTATGGGCCGCAACTCGATGCGTTTGCGCGGTGGCTGGAACCACGAGAGCAACGCATGAACCGTTATCGCTTTAAGGCTGCTAATGGCCTGTTTGGGGCGGCGCAGTCCATCAACCGCCTGCCCCTGTTCGGAAGCAAACATCAGGTGGTGATGATAGAGCAACTGCGCATGGCCATCATGTCCGAACAAGCACTAAGGGAGCGCCAGCAGCGCCGCAAATGATCTCGCCCGCCCTGCCAAGTGCAGGGCTTTTTTATGGGCACCAAAAGAAAGGCTCCGGCCGATCCGGCCCTACGTCTCGCAAATCGGCTGTAATGACAGCGTAAGCGCTTTTATGGTCCTCCCCGCCACCACAACTCTAGCCCCCTCTGAAAACGGCTCTCCGGGCCGCCTGCGAAGCCTGACACTCGTTTCAAAGTAGGGGCAGCCGCCCCTGTGAAGATAACCCCGATACACGGGGCACAGGGTCAGTGGGGGCAGCCGTCTATTACACACCGCAAAAACGGCGTGTATCGCGCTGTGAGAAGTTTTCACACATGATAGCCATAACCCCATTCCGACACTGAAAAAACGCCGCCACGACCTATACGGGAAGGATTCTGGAACGCTTTCGCAGGCCGTTAGAGGCCTTATGTGGGTTTTGGCCCTGCCCTTCCCTTTTTGGTGCCTGATGTCTTTTTGCCGGTTTCAACGGCTCGACCAGGTGCTGCGACCGGTGGGTAATCGACGGAACTAACCGCGTCGACGACGGCAGGCCCGCCCTACCTTTTTTTGGTGCCCAACGGCCGTAGGCCGACCAAGAGCAGCAAGCGATGAGCTGCGCCATCAAGGCGCGGCGCTTAGCGCGCATGCTGGAGATTCTTAGAGAATCTTGGATGGAATTTGCGAACGGCCCGCAAAGGCCCGCCGTTGCTGGGTTTTCAGAAACTGGCCGGGTGCCGTTAAGCAGGGGGTTGGGTACTGTTAAATAGGGGGTGAGGTGCCATTAAACAGGGGGAGCAGCGTTACGGTCGGATGCCTTGGGTCGCCCGTTTCCCATTTGCCCTTAGCGTACTCGTCCAGCCTCCAACCCACGGCAGCAAGCTCGGCCAGCGCCTTGGGGCGGAGCGAACGCCTTTCATGAGGGAGGGGAGCTGCCGCGAAGCGGTGGGAACCCCGCAGGGGCCACGCTTTTGGATCGTGGCGCGATTTCGCACCAATAGGAGTTCCGAACTAACGGATGGGGGCCATCGACTTATGCACAGGCAAAAGGGTTTTAAACAGTTTTATATATAGTTTTAAAAGATTTAGCGTAAAAAGAAGGAAATTTACTCTTTTAATTCAATGAATTACGCGCAATGCCGGTTCCTAATAGACGGATACCGGTTCCTAATAGACGGCGAAACGGTTCCTAATAGACGGTTTCAGGTTCCTAATAGACACTCTATCCACAGCGTGGCGGGTTGTTCCCACTTTGTCCGTAAACTGTCCGTCAATCAAAATGAAAAAAGCCCGCAACGGG
>NZ_JBQSWC010000060.1:0-8051 GCF_052376775.1 Halomonas sp. AOP43-A1-21
ATCACCATTAAATATATTTAAATAAATTTGATCTCCATTAATAATTTTGATTCCTGATTTCTTGAAAAGACTCCTTGATATTGTTGATTTTCCTGTGGCTGGGCCACTCATCATAAGATACATCGAAGGCTTTTTTTTCCTTACATGAAAAACTAGCTTCTGGGTTTCTTCATGATTTTTTGCGAAACCTTCCCCAGTTATTTTATAAGCAGTGCCTTCAAGGTGTTGAATTATATAAGGTAAAGTTGGTATTTGAATAGGGCTGTCTTCTGAGCCCATTGCTAACTCAACAACGTTCTTCCTTGGCCCAGGGGCGATCAGTGAAGTGGCAATCAAAATCTGGTTGCTATTTAATGATTTTATGATTTCATCAAAAGGATTATCTTTGCTAATAAAGTCCCTGTAATCAATTATTATTACGTCAGATTCTTCAATTGACCCTTCTTTCATTAAGCTTATTTTAGCTGCACCTTCAAAGTCTAGAAATTCCTCAATATCTCGATCTTCTCTGGTTATGGTGAAATGCTTCCCTTTGGCCTTGGGGAGTTTTAGAGAAGATATTTTTTTTAATATATTTTCATCTGACTTACTGAGGCTTTCATCTTTCTTTAGGTAAAAAAATCCCATGTTATAAATATTCCTTGATTATTAATAAATAATATTTCATGCAAGTTAAAATATTTAACGATATGGATCTGTTTGTATATGCTCTCAGTGTAACGTGATGAGAGCACCAATCGGGAGGGCTTTCTCGAAATACTCTTAGAGCTATGCGATTTTCTAGCGGAGTTCTAGGAGTGCACGTCCATTGGCGTACCTTATGGAAATGATGCGGTGCTTCGTTCCGCGTTGACTCCAGACAAGCACAGTAATGGTGCGTTTTTCATCGTAGTTCTGGCGGTCATCTACCATCGGGAGCGTATTGCCGGCAATTCAGAGGATCGCACGGCGGTTTCTGAGCAGTAGATAGCACAACGGCACCTTCGGGTGCCGTTCTCTTGTTACCAACGCTGACGCAGGTTCCTGGCTGTGGAAATGACGAATTAGTTAATCCTCATCGTTCACTTCATCCGGTTCGCCCAACCAACCCGGATCACCTGGCTCCATATCCCAGTCCCGGCTTTTACCGCTGTCTTCTGAACCATTATCGTAGTCGTCGTCATCCCAGGAAGACATTTGAAAGGTGCGCATTTTTGAACTCTCCTAAAGCGATTTAGGTAACTTTTCCCTACTTCTGATGGTTTTGTAAAGCACCTGGGCTCTATGAATTTTCGATCTAGACTTTGTGAATAAAAACTCAAGATAATGAGGATAATCTTGAATATCGGCCTATAAGCGTGGAAATTTCACACAAAATTGACTGACCTTGATAACCAAGGTTATGTCGTCTAGGTTGAAAATGTGTCGAGCAAAGGGTGCTTTTGGAAGGACGACCGAGCAAGGAGCGCTCGATGGGGCCAAGGAGGCATGCGCAGGACGCTCATGAGAGCTTGTCAGGATGGCACTATTTAGAAGCTTGCCCGACTCATCTGCCCAGTGAGTCGGGCTTTTCTTTGCCTGGACTAAAATAAACGTGATTAAATCGCGTTTATTGGCTATAATAGGGGTATCAAAACAGCCCACGGGAACCAGGTACCATGATTGAACGGTGTCACCACGACGAAGCCGCCGCCATGATCGCCACCGCAGGCTGGGGGAAAGATCGCAGCCCTGAATGGCATGCGGGGCTCCATAACGCCGTTGCCTGGCATCTAGCAGACCAGCCGCTTGGCCACGGCCGCTCAACCTGCCCGCATGAGGTCAAAACGGCGCAGCGTGACGCCTGGATCGATGGGTGGGCCGTCGGTCAAGCCGCGTGCTTGCGGGAAGGGATTGATGCGTTTTTAGAGCCACGCCAACAAGGTGATATGTAATGCCTCGTCCCAGAGCCATACAGATCGATGAGGCGCCGCTTTGGGTAGCAGTGTTGCTGGACTATGGTTTTAGCGAGAAAGGCGCTCAGCGGGTCGCGTTGCTCGATCTATTGGGCATTGCACATGATGCCACCGCTTACCCCGACGATATCCCGCATTGGCGACTGGCGGAGCTGCTGCTGCGTTGGGCAGAGCAGTATGTTCCTGGGGAGGATTGGAGACGGTTGCAGGCCAGGGTTAGGAAAAAGCGCTCTGCAACAATATAAATCCTAAGTTTATTTGCTCTGCATGCAGCGCACTTACTCTCTCACGCGATAGGTTTTACGGGCTTCCTCGCTTGCCGGCTCGGCCTTTTCGGTAGCGATTCAGCATACGTTGTTGATGAGGTTGTGCGGTTCATCGACGGTGGGGGCGGTGGCTCGCAGTTGCGCCCGATCATTGTCCATAACTGGCAAATAGCATAGTGGTAGTCTCGCGCTGTACTGGGGGCAAATTGCTGTTGTTCATAAAATTCCAGCACATTCCGTTTACCAATTTGCTCGGGGGGGCGCCCAACCGCTGCGATAAATCGCTCGATACGGGCTGCGGTGTTACGTCTCGAAGTTTTCCCGCCTTTGCGCCGATATAAATCAATTTTTTGCCGCAATTCCCGGCTGATGTTGGCATTCATGCACTATTCCCCAGGTAACTGTTGGTGATACTGATGCGGCCGTGGCCCAGCTCGTTGGCGATCTGCAAACGGGCCTCACGATCAATGTCACGCGGTGCCTGGCCTCCCAGTACCGGTGCGGCATACCCAGTAATTTGTTGGTAACGGTCACAGGCGTAGGCGCTGCGCAGATCGTGCAACCGGCTGACCCCGTGCTGTTGCAGGGTTTCGCGGATATCGCGCAGCCCGTTCTCACGCCAGGATTTCCAGTTTTGATCGGCTGGCATCACCGCTCTGGCGGCCCTCTGTGCAGCGGCAGCTCGCTCTAGAACAGCGAGCTGCCGCGCTGACGTGAGCGGAATTTCCCGCTCGCGACCCCCTTTGGTGCCGTCAGATATCGTGACGGCACCACGCGAGGTAGCCTCACGCAGCGCCGACCGAGCATTGAGTAGTGACGCCTCTTTTGTGCGTAAACCGAACTCCCGAGCTAGCTCTGCAATGGCGACACCACGCTCACTCAGCGCCGCTATGCCTCGTTCTAACTGTGTCCTGTCAAGCCCCGTAGGCGGCGTCTCACGAATAGCACTGCGCTGATCAATGCCGCACTCACGCGTGGGACTCACGCGTTGCCATTCGCCCTGCGTGGCGATGCGCATCAACGTATTGATAGCGGACACGGCGTTTTGCGCGTGCCCCTGGCCAATCTCGTTATTGCTAACGCGATCGGCTAGCTGTTGACCATACTCGATGACGAGTTCACGACTGATGTGTTCCATTTGTTTGACGCCATTTTCGCGTGCAAACGCGGCAAATTGGGCGAAGTTACGTCCTGTTTCGGCGGCATGGGAAAAACCCATGCCAGCTGCTTGGACGGTGTTATTGAGCGCAAATTGCGCCGCTGTGACCATGTTTCGTGATCCCAGTCCAAAATTTCTACTCACGTCCCACCCCGGGCCTGTTTGGTGCCCCGCGAAGCCTTCGCCGCACGGCAGCGCATGTTGAGTTTTGTCGCGAGTCATTGAGGACGCTCGCCGATCCAGGGGGTGGCAAAAATGGGCATAACGTTGGTTTTTAATGGGTACTATGGGGGGAGCCATCCCCCGCGCCGCCGATTGTCACGGTGTGACAAAACGGAGGCTCCGGCCTAGCGCATACGCTCACCCCTACCCAGGGGTGCCCAAACCGCGTGGTGGCAAAAAAAGAAGCGGGAGCGGAGGTGCCAATCTCCGACCGTATCATCCACCTGGTCAGTCAGGTGGCTGTTAGAAAATGTCCTAAACGGACATTTTCGTCGTTTTTCGTCGATAAATTCGTTCGACGAAAAACGTCAGAAGCCGCGTAATACGGCGGTTTACGGCAGATGCCGGTGGCACATAGCTGTTCGTCAGGTGGGGAGCCCACCTGACGAACAGCTATGTGCCAAGGGCTCGTGATGAGCCATAGATAGAGAGGACTGGCTATTGGTCAGAGTCAGGAAGTGCGCACGCTGCTTGAGCGTGCAAGCAACGCAAATGGTTGTGTGGCGACGGCAGGCGATGAACTGCGGCCGACGCAATAAAGTGCAGTGAATGCACACACCAATGCGTTGCTAAATGAGGCGCTGTGAGAACACAGACACGCGAAGACATCTGAACGAGCAAAAGCACGTACAGAAAGATGGAGGTTGGAAACCTGGTAGAGGTAAAACGGGAATTCTCTATAGATGCACGAATGTGCAGGTACACAGAGATGTACTAGAAAAACAGCTATGGGCCGTTTTTTTCACGCAATTCCACCTTGGGATTTGAGCGAGAGGAAAATACTGGTTAGTTTTGCGTGGCCAGTGCTACCACGTTACATCGCTAAAGAGCGATAGAACCTGAAATTTATCAGTAGTATGAGCAGAAGACAATAGGGCTTTTGGCAGAGGCTGTGATGATGAGTGAGATAATGCAATTTTTTGTCGGCGTATCACCTATCTTATTGATTATGTTTGGAACAATTGCATGGGGTGGCTATGAAGTTATGAAGATCTATCGTCGCCGTCGGTAGATGGCTTTGTTTCGAACACTCTGCGAGCCATCGCTCGAAATCCGTGAGGATCATTTTCTGAAGAGTGCTCTTTTTCCGCGGTAGGGGCAGGAAGTTGGCGTAGCTGCGCGACCTCTTCGCGTAATGCGACCAGCTCTTTGTGCATCGCCTGCAACGCTTGCAACATGGCTTGTTGCATTGGGTCTTGAGATGGCGTTGCATTTAGCTGCATTTCCGCTGGCAAGTGCTGCGGTTCACCATAGCAGCGTACTAGCTCAGCCATATCTATTATTCGAGTTCCGTCCCCTCGAAAGCCGCATGATAAGCGGCCTGACTCAATATGACGATGAATAGTACTGCGATGCTTGTGGTACAGCTTCGCTGCCTGAGGAACAGTCAGTTGCATAGGTGGCTACTCTGTTGCATGAAAGCAGTTTCAGGGTAGCGCTAAACACCAAGCTTTACTCAATGGGAACTGCATTCTACTGACTTTTATACACTCTCTTCCCTAGCAATTACTCATTCAAAATGGCCGTAACAATCACTCTTTGATGGTGTAATCAAAGCTTAAGCGCTTGTAGAGAGCACTGTAGCTTTCACCGGGTCGAGCCATCGCCTCAGCTTTGCTCTTGCTAATGATCTTTTTCTTTGGTGTAGCGGAAGGGATAGCCTTGGGCCTAAAACTAAACTCAAAACCACTAATACTGCGCCCGCGCTTGTGCTGCGCATAGCTAGCTTTGATGTCTGTGTGTTCGTTGATTTGCTTGATAGCGAAGTCCAGCACTCGGCGCTTAAAATTGTCCATTCGAGGATAATCATCCGGCTCTAAACCCAATCGCTGCCGCAAGTCAGCAACTTCAATGGCTGGAGTTTTTCCCGTAGAACGCCAAGCAATAAGTAGCTCGTACAGACGTACTGCGTGAACACTAGTTAAGTCTGCAATCTGCTCCAGGGCGTAGTAGGTAAACTTTTCCTTGAGATCAAATAGTAGCGGCTGGACATGAGGCGCAAATGCAAGGCTAACGATGGCTTCACCCTCAAAATATGTAACATGGGAAACCCAGCGACTAACTGTTGTTTTCAAGCCTTTTTCCGTTTCTTGCTGAAACGTAAAGCGACGCTCAAAAAGCTGGCTTGCCGCGTACTGCATCGCTTCATAGGCGGTCTTCATACTCACGCCCCACTGATCGGCATAGTCTCGCGCATGGACAGTCATATCTCCCATGCTCTCTAACTCGCCGTTGGCCCTTGTAACCGCTAACAAGATGAGCCGCTGCTCAGCCAGCGAGATCGAGTACGATGCATTAATAAGCGCATTAGATTTTTTAACGACCTGCTTTTTCGGTGACATACGGCCTCCTCGGTATAACTACGCTATATCTTGATGTAGTTAAATACAAGGAATCCGTAGTGATAACACCCGGAATCCGTAGTGATAACACCCGGAATCCGTAGTGATAACACCCGGAATCCGTAGTGATAACTAGCTAATAATTATTTTAAATCAATTAATTAACACCACCTAAAGTCTTTAAAGACTTTAAATATATTAAAGAAGAGCGCATACGCGCTCGCCTACCCTTCGCTTCGCTCGCCCTGGCCTTCGGCCAGCCTAATGATGACGCGCCAAAGGCGCGGCTAGAGCGGCTTTCGAGGTGCTACGCACCTGCGCCGCAGGTGGGCGCATACGCGCAATGGTTACGTGCAGGCCGCTAGGCCCTCTTGTTGATCAAAAGGGTGTCTAGGCACAGAAGGGGCTGTGGTGGGCGTCAGGAACCGTAGAGCATCAGGTGATGTACATTGCCGGTTACCGCTCGCAAGCTCGCTGCATCGGCCCTGCGGGCCGATCTAAAAGTATTGTTAGTTCAATTCTTGTACGTCATGTTCTTTCAGATATTGGCGAAGCGCTTGATTCATACGGGTTTGCCATCCCTTTCCTGTTTGGCGAAACGCCTCGACAACTTCTTGATCGTAACGAATTTTCACTGGTACCTTTCGTTCACCTACGGGAATGGGAGGGCGTCCACGCCCACGCTTCACGAGGGTATCGCCGTGGTATTGATGCGCTGACTCAAACCACTCGTCTGTTAGCTCGGTCGCTTCATCAGGATCATGCCAGCCATCTTGGTTATTGTTGTGTGCCTCTATCATCACGCAAACCCCAAAAACAGAGCTAATGCCCGGTTAACCGCCAACATTTCGCTATCATCCAAATGGCCGAACGGTTCCCCCAGCTTTTCACGTTTCACCGTCATGGCCTTATCCACCATGACCTGGGAGCGCTTGCGTAAGCCATTTGTCTGGCTGGCTTCCACGCCCACCCTGATCAGCGGCGCATCCACCAGCGTTCCCGTCACCATCAGCACCGTGACTGTTTCGATAGCGGTGAACTGGTCTGACTGAATCACCAAAGCAGGACGCGGTTTCCCAAAGTCCCCTGGTAGGGCAATGGTCACAAGATCTCCGCGCCTCATGCTTCCCACTCGTCGCCATCCATATCCAGTAACGCTGCATCCATAAAGCTATCCAGCTCGTGATCAGCGGCGTCTGCTGCTGCGACTACTTGGCATTGCCGCTGCACTTCTTCAGCAAAACCAGGGCGTCGGGTATCCGGTACCCAAATTTGAATAGGACGTAAACCGGATGCACGAAGAGACGCCCGGTGCTTTTGTACGCGTGTGTTGATATTGGCGGCGACCATGGAGAAGCCCTCCTTTTACTCGTTTCATGTAACATAATGCACCTTTTTCACCGTTACATGCAACGCCTATTTTGGAGGCTTCTTCAGCTGCTAAAAAATTCAAGATAATAGGAAATGTTGCGCCGCTGGGGGCGCGTACGCGCAAACAGCTACAATCCATCAATAGGTCGTCGTGAGGGGCGTTAGCGGACGTGAAGTAGATTGTCCCTAGTTATCCTCGCAAGCTCGCTGCATCGGCTCTACGGGCCTATCTAGGGTGGTTCTTGGCAGGCATGCAGCACATCGACGATGTAAGTGCGGTAGATCACTAGGTAGTTGGGATGCACCACCGCCTCGCGGTGCCACTGACACTACCAGGGAGATACTGGTAGGGTTGCTGGGAAAGCGCTTTTTAATTGGGTATACAAAGTTTTATTTTTCAGTTAATTTTTAATATTTTCAAGAAGTTATAATGTAATTTGCTCGAAATTTTCCTGAATTTCAAGAAATCATCATATCGCTTTCTTCCGAATCCTCTACTGATGAATGAACTTCCCGCGTAAGGATCAATTGAGACAGGGAAAAAGCCCATTTCCGAAGACACGTTCAATATTGCTTTTTGGTATTTTAATGGTATATATGAATCAATAGCGACATCCTCGTTTTGTGACAGTTTAATCCATATGTCAACAAGATCTCTCTCCCAGCCATTTTTCAAAATATTTTTAGTTACAAGGCTTATTTTATTTGTTTTGAAATCTTTTTTAATAAGTGTTTTTAATCTATCACTAGCATCTAA
>NZ_JBQSWC010000061.1:0-6736 GCF_052376775.1 Halomonas sp. AOP43-A1-21
CCCGTCTCGCTACTATATGGAGCTACGTCTAACCCGCGCCCGCCAGCTACTTCAGCAAACTAATAAACCCGTTGCTGAAATAGCGGTGGCGGCAGGGTTTGTAAGCATGTCTCATTTTCGTAGCTGCTTTTATCAGCTGTTTGACATCACGCCCGGCCAGTTTAGGAAGTCGTGTCAGACCGAAAGGCACTAACTAGCATCGGCTTAAGCAAAAAAGGAGCCGGTAGCTGGCCCCTTTTTTGAACGCTTAGGCGCGGTTAATGACCCGACCAGCCCATAAAGATAGGCACGTAGACGACTAACAGCAGCACCCCGATCAAGCCCAGCATATACGGCACAATGGCCCGCGTAATGCGCTCAAGCGGCAGCTGCGTGACGGAAGAAGCAACGTACAGGTTGATCGCCACCGGTGGGGTAATCATACCTATCGAGAGCCCTACCACTATAATCAGACCGAAGTGAATCGGGTCGATCCCCAACTGCAGCACCAGCGGTAGCAGCACCGGCGTTAGGATGATCAGCGCGCTTGCCGTTTCGATAAACACGCCGGTCAGCAAAATGACGGCGACCACCAGCAGCATGATGATCAGTGGGTTGGTTGAGAGCGAGAGCACCGATTGGGCGATAGCGCCGGGCACCTGCCAGCTAGACAGTGTCCAGCTCAGCACTGCCGACATGGCGATTACCAGCATGATCACCGCGGTGGTCATGGCTGAACGGATCAGCAGGCGATATACCTGGGGCAGGGTTAAATCGCGATAGATGAACAGTGACACCAACAGTGCATAGTTCACGGCCACCACCGCCGCTTCAGACGGCGTGAAGATTCCTGTGAAGATACCCCCCAGAATAATCACCGGCGTCATCAAGCCCCAGCTTGCCGCCTTGAAGGTGCGCAAGATAGTGGTGATGGAAAGCGGCGTACCCTTGGGATACTGGCGTTTATAGGCCTGCGTGATAGCAATGGCCATCAGCCCCAAGCCCATGGCCAAGCCGGGTAAAAAACCGCTTAAAAACAGCTTGGACACCGACTGCTGGGCGATGACTGCGTAGATAATCATGGGTACTGATGGCGGGATAACCACGCCGATGGTGCCGCTAGCGGCGATCAGGCTGGCCGCCGAGGCGGGGTCATAACCTTTACGCTTGAGCTCCGGCACCAGGCTTGAACCGACCGCCGCTGTGGTGGCCGCCCCCGAGCCCGAAATAGCGGCAAAGAACATGCCCGCCATGACCGATACAATCGAAAGCCCGCCGCGCATAAAGCCCACCAGCGAATCGGCAAAACTCACCAACCGCTCGCTCACCTTGCCCTGAGCCATTAAGTCACCGGCAAGAATGAACATGGGAATCGCCACCAGCGCGAACGAGTTGATGCCCTGGAACATCTGCTGGGTCACCACCATCAGCGGCACGCCCGACTGGTACAGGGCATACAGGGTGCTTGCGCCAATCGCAAAGGCAATCGGCACGCCCATCAGCATAAACAGGAAGAACAGGCCAAATAGCAGCATGGTCATGGTGTCTGTTCTCCCATGGGCTGCGAGGGTTTGCCTTCAAGTACCAGCTCAAGCAGATCGATTAGAGCATACCAGGCCATGATGGCCGCACTGATAGGCATCACGGCATACACGTACGACATCGGCACGCGCAGCGAGGCGGATTTCTGGAAGCTCTGCACCTGCATATAGCGATAACCGATCACCACCAGCGTGATCATAAAGGCGATAACCGCCATCACGGCCAGGATCCGCGCTACCTGACGTAAACGAGCGGGAAGCGCGTCGACGGCAAAGGTAACGGCAATATGATGCCCGCGCTGAAAAGCCAGCGTACCGGCCAGAAAGGTAATCCAGATGAGCAGAAAACGGGCGACCTCTTCGGTCCAGCCGACCGCGGTAAACAGCACCCGCGAGACGATCTGCAGCGTGATCACCCCGATCAGAGCCGCCATGCCGATAAACACGACAGGCTGGATGATGCCATCCAGCCCGCGCTCGATCAGCCGCAGCGGTGTTAACAACGTTTGAGACAAAGTGGCCACTTACTGCAAAGCCTCCTGGATACGGGAAAGGTAGTCACCGAACTGCTGACCGTATTTTTCATACACTGGGGCAACGGCCGTCTGAAACGCTTCGATATCCGGCGAGTCGTTGATTTCCATGCCTGCGGCTTCCAGCGCCGCCAGCTGCTCGGCTTCCATCTCGGCATTCTGCTCGCGGGCGTAGGTTGAAGCCTCGCGCGCGGCGTCAAGCACTAGCGTCTGGACCTCTTCGGGCATGGCGTTCCACTTGGGCAGGCTCATCACGAAAAGCGCCGGCGCGTAGATGTGGCGCGTCATGGTCAGGTAGTTCTGAGTTTCGGCCAGGTTAAAGGCGTAGATGGCGTTGATCGGGTTTTCCTGGCCATCAATGGTGCCCTGCTGTAAGGCGGTCAGCGCTTCGGTCCAGGCCATGGGCACGGCGTTGGCGCCCAGCGTGCGGAAGGTATCCACATACACTTCGTTTTCGATCACGCGCAGGCGCAGCCCATCGAGGTCATCTGGAGTGTTGATCGCGTTGCGGCTATTGGTGATGTTCCGAAAGCCGCGCTCAGCAAAAGCCAGCCCTTTCAGGTTAACGCCTTCGAGCTTACCGAGAATCTCCTGACCTATCTCGCCATCCAGCACTTCATAGGCAGCTTCTTGCGTGGGGAACAGGAACGGCAGCTCGAACACCGAAAACTCATCGACAAAGTTCGCCACCGGGCCGTTGGTAATCACGCCCATATCTACCGTGCCGATCTGCATGCCTTCAAGCAAGGTGCGCTCATCGCCAAGCGAGGCATTAGGGAAAATCTCGACGCTAATCGCACCGTCGCTTTTTTCGCTCAGCAGCTCCTGAAAGCGCGTGGCGGCAATATGGTAGGTATCATCGCTATTCACCACGTGGGCCAAACGCAGGTTGGTCTCTGGCACGTCGGCGTGGCTTGCAAGCGAAAGCCCCAGAAGGCTAGCGCAGGCTAAGGCCAGGGTTGCGCGTTTAAACAGGGTGCGGGGCGTGCTGGAAAGTGCAGAGGTGTCCACGTGATCTCCTTGAAGTGATCGATTTTTTTATAGTGTGAAAAGGGGGTGTCCTTAATAGGCGCGTCATCTATACCATATTGGTTTTAGCGAACAAATAATTGATTGTAACCCTGCCATTCGTCTTAGAGCCTACTGGCTATTCGCGCTGGCAATAAAAAAAGCGTTTCAGGGCCAAGACTTGAGCAAATGCCCGGTTGAGGATAGCCTCATCGCCCAGGCAAATCCGGAACGTTAAAACGATCTTCCCGATGATGCATTCCCATCGCTTGCGTAAAATAACGAATCTTCTCATCGCACCGACCGGCCAAGACAGGAACAGACAATGGACACGCTGATTAAAGAGCTTGAAAACATCGTAGGCAAAACGGGTGTGCTGCTGGGTGACGATGTCGCGCAGCGCAGCGTCGACTGGTTCACCAAAGCGCCCTGCGAAGCCAAAGCGATCATTCGGCCGCAATCCACCGAGCAGCTTAGTCAGGTGATGGCCAAGTGCCATGCCGCCAAGCAGGCCGTGGTGACGCATGGCGGGCTAACCGGTGTAGTACACGGCGCCGTTGCCAGCCCCAATGAGCTAGTGGTGTCCCTTGAGCTGATGAACCAGATCGAAAACATCGATGCGGTCGGCTCGACCATGCAGGTACAGGCGGGTGTCACACTTCAGCGCGTTCAGGAAGCTGCCCAAGAGATCGACATGCAGTTCGCGCTCGATTTGGGTGCCCGCGGTTCCTGCACCATCGGCGGTAACATCGCCACTAACGCCGGCGGCATTCGGGTTATCCGCTACGGCATGATGCGCCAGCAGGTGCTGGGGCTAGAGGTCGTCCTGAGCGACGGCACCGTGGTCAGCTCGATGAACACCATGCTGAAGAACAACGCCGGTTACGATCTGAAGCAGATGTTTATTGGCAGCGAAGGCACCCTGGGGATCGTCACCCGCGCCGTACTGCGCCTGCATCCCAATATGCCCAGTGAGCAGACCGCGCTGGTCGCTGTGCCGTCCTTTAATGCGCTGACCACGCTGCTCAAACTGGTTTCAAAAGAGCTCGCCAACAGCCTGAGCGCCTTTGAAGCGTTGTGGAACAACCACTACACCCTGATGACGTCTGAAACCACCAAGCACACCGCGCTGCTGGCTACCGACTCACCGTTTTACGCCATCATCGAAACGCTGGGTTCAGATGAAAAGCAGGAAGCCGAGGCATTCGCCCGCGTGCTGGAACAGGCGCTGGAAGCCGAGCTGATCACCGATGCGGTGCTTGCCAACTCCAATACCCAGCGCCAGGGCATCTGGGAAGTCCGCGAGGACATCGAAACCCTGGTACACGAACTCAACCCGATGTTCTCGTACGATGTCAGCTTGCCGATCGTCCATATGGATGAGTACGTGACCGCGCTTGAGAGCAAGTTGAAGGAGCAGTGGCCGGAAACCGGCGCGCTAGTGGTGTTTGGCCACCTGGGCGATGGCAACCTGCATATCATGATCACCGTGCGCGACGCCAGCCCGCACAGCCGCCATCAGGTAGAAGACGTGGTGTATGGGTCGCTTGCCGCCTATAACGGCTCGATCTCTGCTGAACACGGTGTGGGTATGGAAAAACGCGATTACCTGCATATCTCGCGCACACCCGAAGAGATCGCCCTGATGAAGCGCATGAAGCTGGCGTTGGACCCTAAAGGGCTGCTTAACCCCGGCAAGATTCTGGGCTAAACCACGCGCGTAAGGGAGGGCGCCTAGTAAAAAGGCCACCGCGCGGTGGCCTTTTGCATCAACGGCTCAAGTAAAACCGAACGTCGATTTACTCTGCAATGGCTTCGCGAATGCGCGGCAGGTAATCGCCGAACTGCTCTCCATACTTCTCATAGACCGGCGCTACCTGCGCCCGGAACGCTTCAAGATCAGGCGTTTCGTTGATTTCCATACCAGCTTCTTTTAGAGCGCTTAGCTGTTCGGCTTCCATGTCGGCATTCACCTGGCGCTCATGCTCGGCAGCTTCCTGAGCAGCTTCTTCCAGCACGGCCTGTGCCTCTTCCGGTAGCTTGTTCCAGGCGGACATGCCCATCACAAAAATGGCCGGGGCATAGGTATGGCGCGAAAGCGTCATGTAGTTTTGCGTTTCGCCCAGATTGAACGAATACACCACGTTGACCGGGTTCTCCTGGCCATCGATAGTGCCCTGCTGCATGGCGGTCAGTGCTTCGGTCCAGGCCATGGGAATGGCGTTGGCGCCCAGTTCACGGAACGTATCGGTGTAAACGGGGTTTTCCATCACGCGGATACGCAGGCCATCCATATCGTCCGGCGTATTCACCGCGCGCTCGCTGTTGGTCAGGTTGCGGAAACCGCGCTCGGCGTAGGCCAGGCCTTTCAGGTTAACGTCGGAAAGCTTGTCTAAAAGCTCCTGACCGATTTCACCATCCAGTACGCCATAGGCCGCTTCAGGAGAAGGGAACAGGAACGGCAGTTCGAATACCGCCATCTCTTCGACAAAGTTGGCCACCGGACCATTAGTAATCAGGCCCATATCCACCGTGCCGATCTGCATGCCTTCAAGCAGCGTGCGCTCATCGCCCAGGGTCGCATTAGGGAAAATCTCAATGCTTACCTTGCCGCCAGTGCGCTCTTCGACCAGCTCTTCAAATTTGGTGGAGGCGATATGAAAGCCATCCTGCTCGTTAACCACATGCGCCAGGCGCAGGGTGACCGGGTCCATATCGTCAAAATCAGCTGCGTTGGCAGCGGTTGCCAGCGCCAGAGAAATGCCTAACGCCAGCGTGTTCAGCGTGAATGTTTTCATTTTTATGAGTTCCCGATGTGTAAAAAGACGAAGTGCCCACAAATCATGCCCTACACCTGGGAAAACGGTCAATCGAGGCAAGCAGTAAAGCCGCCACGCGGCTGGACACAGCGCGCCCGCACAGGTACGATACGCACCCTATGCGCCCGTAGCTCAGTTGGATAGAGTATCGGCCTCCGAAGCCGAGGGTCGCAGGTTCAAATCCTGCCGGGCGCGCCAAATATATCAAGGGCTTACGTTAAATCGTGAGCCCTTTTGTTTTGGTCTGCCAGTGGCTATAACCACGCTAGTAACCACAAGCGGCAATCCCAAAGCGTTTTGAATCGGCCTTGTTTGGTGTTGTGTTTTGTTGCCTTGGCCGTTGCGCGCTCTTTTTTTAAGCTGGGGGAAGTGTGGGAAAGCTAGCACTACGAAACTTTCGTAATACCCGGCATTGGGGGGGATTGGATCGAATAACCTCCCCATATCAAGACAGAGTGTCTTTAAGCGACTCTGTTAGCGCCTGGGGCAATCGGCTAGGTTCCAAGCCCATTAGCGTTGTGCAATTCTGCATATCGCCGGGAAGGTCAGCGCGACCGTCTGGAAGTGACTTTCCCTGACTTATTAAAACCTGTCTCCGAGACAGAATTAAAAGATGGGAATCCTCACCTTTTCTCGGTTTCAAACCGCAAAATTCACTGCCTCGGTTTCAAATAAAAAGCCCCAGCGTTAGCCAGGGCTTGAAGTGCCTACCACCGTCACTACTACTCGGAACGTTGACGCGCAGGCTTTCGGGGTTTTCTCATGCCTGGGGCACTCTCCGACTAATCCCCTATGCTTCTATCTGAATCCAGGCACTCGAACCATCCTTGCCCTTTGCGGCTCCTTCCTCAAACAA
>NZ_JBQSWC010000062.1:0-5902 GCF_052376775.1 Halomonas sp. AOP43-A1-21
AGCCAAATCGCGGGGGATGACCACCTCCCTACAGAGGCCACCTTTACCCACCACGGTGTAACGCTCGCCCGTCTCGCGGACCGCAAATTTTTCGTCTCTGGCGGGACGGTCATCGGCAGGGCGTTCAGAGGCGGGTCGCAGCGTCAGCAGTTCATGGGCACGTAGGCCAGCGGCATAGGCGATTTGTGTGGCGAGCGCATTTTTATCGGTTTGTCGTTCGGCAATCGCAGTAACCTGCTCGCGGGTGTAGCTGCGCGACGACAATACCTGCTCCCGCTCGCTCCGGATGACAGGCAGGCGCTCACCAGCGGCCAGTTGGTTGGTCACATGCTGCTGCATCAACTGGATGGCCTGCCTTTCCTGATCGAGCGCTTTTTGTCCGACGGTTTCGCCGCGCTGTTGGAGATAGGCGACTGCCTGGGCGGGGGTGAGACTGCGCAGGTCGCCCCCCTGGCGACCTGCGGTATGCTCGGATTTCTGCCATTCGGCAACCCGAGCTAACGCGGATTCGTAGTTGCTGACACTGCGTACGCTCTGCACCACATTGCCCTGCAGTTGCTGCATGATGCGGCCCGCCTGCCGTTCGCCGCTGGCGAACCAGAGGCCCACTATTTGTGCCTCTCGCGTTCAGCAATTCGTTGGTCGAGTGTGCGTTGTAACCACCGGGTGACAGTTGAATGTGCGACTCGAATGCGCCGAGGTGGCAGTTTGAGCCAATCGCGTAGATCCGCAGGTCGAGCGCCGCTGGCATGTAGGGCGAGCAGCTCTGCGGCGAATGGGTCTAGCTGACTGCGTCCGCGTGCATATGGGCGGCGGCGACCCATTTTTTTTATTTCATGAACGCGCTGCAGTTCGGCTACTGGATCGAAATCAGACACAAAAAGCCCGTTTGTAAGAACCTTCACGCAGTCTGCGTGATCGCCCGCGATAGCGGACTGCGACCCCTTTTTTCGATACGTCGAAGCGGAGAGCCTGTTCACCCGCTGTGCCCGATGGCACCGTTTGCCAGTTTTTTGAGCAGCGTGGCCACGCTGTAATCGGCCGGATTTATTTGGGGCGGCGCGGGCAAGGCGCCAAGTGCCGGGCAGAGCCCGGGAGACCGATTTTTCTGCTGGCGTTCGGCAACGCATTACGCGATCCACAACGATATGATCGCGCCATATTCCTCCTAAGGGCTGGCAAAACCCCTACGCCACAGGCGTTAAAGGATTAGATAAATCTATCACAGTATTATGTGCGCAACAAATTGTGCGCTGAATATGCGCAATAGTGAAATTTTGCACATATAGCCTGCCCGCTGGGTACAAAATGTCTTAATTGTACCCAGCGGGCAGGCGCGTATGCGCTCTGCTCGGTCGCCGACAGGCGACTCCGACGCCATCGGCGGCGGGTCGCTCGTAGAGAGCGACGGTGCACCAACGGTGCACGGCTGGCCGCAGAGGCCAGCGTGTCGGCATCAGCCGACAGTGACGCGCGGAGCGTCACTGTGCGCGAACGCGCACAGCGTTTCGAAGAAACGCGGTTTGTTACAGCACAACAATTTAGGTGCACCAACGGTGCACAGCGGCCAAAGGGCGTCAGGTGAGCCTCAGCGAACCTGCTCGCTGTCGCAACGCGACAACAGACCTAGGCAAAATCCACTACATAGGGGATTCAGGTAGGGGGTATGGGGGCGCAGCCCCCATGCAGCGAGCGTAGCGAGCGGGAACGCTGGGCTACTAGCGGCGCGGAAAGCCCCGTTGTTTCTCTTGGCGGTCGCGGTGGCGAGCCCACAGTAGCCCGCTGCCAAACAGCAGGCAGAAGGATGCTAGGAGGCCTAGCGGTAGCAAGACCTCGGGAGGTGGCAGGCTTAACAGCTCAGGCCGTTGCTCGTGGGGCCTTGCGTCCTAGCAGTAGCCCCTCGGTGCTCAGGTCTTCGTCAATATCTGGCCAATGGATGCCGTAGCCGGCACCGGCTACTTCCCAGTGGTTGCGTTGTTCGGGTGTTGCGTTAGCCAAGCGCGGATACCACGCCAACGGCACCCCGATCAGGCGGCCATCCATCAGCTCCACCACCAGACGGTCGTCGTCAATATTGACGTTCATCACCCGCAGGTCAGTATCAGCGATTAAAGAATGCATCCCATGCCTCCTGTAGCATCTCTTGGTGCTCTCGCACCATGCGTTGGATCTTACCGAGTTCTTTTGCCGAAAACCCTATGTTGTTAGCAATAGCGGCGTCGTGTAGCCATATCTTGGCGCTCGCGCTGCCGTAGTCGACGTGCATATGGGGCGGTTCGCCAGGCTCGTGACTGTAGAAGTAAAACCGGAAACCATTTAGACGTAGCACTGTGGGCATCAGACTTTTCTCCTGCTAGCTTCTTCCTGCAACCTTAAGGCGGCATCCTCGTAGCTTTCCCCTGGCTGACGAGCAGCCTTAATGGCCGCTTCCGGTATCCCAAAACGCGCCCCTTTTTCAGCACTCTTGGCTGGTTTTGTAGGCCCTGGCTTACGTGGCTTTTTAGCTTTCTCTGACAGTTTGAGCGTAAATTTGAAGGAGAACCCAGTGATCGAGCGGCCCCGCTTGTGCTGCTGGTACTCGGCCACGATATCGGTGTTTTCGTTCACCTGCTTGATGGCCATGTCCAGCACCTTGCTTTTGAAATGGTGCATTCGGATGTATTCATTATTGGCCACACCTAGCTGCTGCCTGAACTCGGAAAGTGCAATTTCTGGTGTTTTGCCAAACCGCCGCCATGAAATCAGAAGTTCGTACAAACGTACCGAATAAGTACTTGTCAGGCCGCTGACCTGTTCCAGGTCGTAGCGGGTGAACTCCTTTTCCAGTCGGGTTATTAAATGCACCACAGCCGGGGTAAAGACGATGCTAACCATACCCTCGTTTTCGACGTATGACACTTGTGACACCCACCGACTTTTGACTACCTCAATATTGCCTTTTTTGCTCAATTGCTCATAGGTGAATTGTCGATCAAAAAGTCCTGTCGTGGCTTCTTTAAGGGCCATGTAAGCCGCTTGCCGTGTGACCTTGAACTGTTCTGCGTAGTCCTCTGCTCGCACCGTCAGAGGCTTATCGGTGGTGATACCTGTGCCTTTCTCACGCGCCCGAACGGTGGACATAAGGATGAGGCGCTGCTCTGTCAGATCGAGCCTGTAGGCCGCGTTTATCAGAGAGTTGTCCTTCACGATGATCTGGGGTGCCTGAGCCATATAACTACGTTCCCTTGCTATTCAAACACTTTTTTCCTTGGGTGTGTTTATAAATTAGCACACTTCAATTATTTTGTGTGCTAATGGTAAGGAAAGGTGTGCTTGTAAGTAAGGAAAGGTGTGCTTATGGGTAAGGAAAGGTGTGTTTATGGGTAAGGAAAGGTGTGTTTAATATCTCGCAAAGCCTCTCTCCATGATGGTTTCAGACGTCCTCAAAGGTTTTCAAAGCTTACAAAAAACAAACGCGCGCACGCGCACGCCTACCCTCGCTTCGCTCGCCCTGGCCTACGGCCAGCCTAATAATGATGACGCGCCAAAGGCGCGGTATAGCGGCTTTCGAGGTGCTACGCACCTGCGCCGCAGGTGGGCGCATACGCGCAATCGTTACGTGGATAACGCTAGTAACTTCTGTTTATCAAAAGGGTGTCTAGGCACAGAAGGGGCTGTGGTGGGCGTCAGCTACCGTGCAGCGGCTTGAACTGTGCATTGCCGGTTACCGCTCGCAAGCTCGCTGCATCGGCCCATAGGGCCGATCTAGGGGTATTTATAACGGATGTGGAGCGTATTCAAAGTGGTGATGTGATTAAAAACCACCAAATAGTTGGAATGCATGTACTGATGGAGTGCTGGTAAAACCTAGTTATCGGTCAAATCCCAGCCTTATTCCGCGCTGCGTAGCTTCAAGGCCTCTACATTTCATAGGGATAACTACGTCTCTTCTTGAAGAAACGCCACTGAAAGACTCTGAAGCTGCACGAGCATACTGCATCCCTATAAGTCGGCACTCATCATTTAATTTTATTCGAGCTTTTTGTTCTTCTGTGAGCTGCTTAGCTGGTTCATTACCTTCCTCAATAGAGCTAAATTCAAAGCTGGTAATGAACATAAAGTATACAAAAAGGCTGGCCGCGGCTAACCCAAGCACGGAGAACCTGTTTTTCCGGACGGACGATCCAACTATCCCGAAGAACGCAGAAGCTAGCACAGCAAAAACAGTAGTGCCTGGTACCACGTACTTGGTTGCCAAGCCCCAATCGCCCCAAAGCCACACGACAAAAAACATAAAAGGCACGCCCAACAGGAAGATGGCGCCGAATACAAATATGCACACAATGCAGGTAGAAATTACCCCAGGCTCTGGCGTTTGATTCTTAAGCACCGCATGTCCCTCTAGCTTTGTTCCAATTTTTTGCTAAGGATACCTGATCTACTTTCGCAAATGAGGCCATAGGGTTTGATTTTTAGAATCCATAAGTACCTGTGACCCCTACATTTAAAACTCAAGATTAGGCGAATAATCTTGAAAAACGGCCTCTTTAGGCCGGATTTTTACCGTCAAACACGGTTCTCTTTCTCGGCTTTCTGAGCCTCGACAGCCTGCGATAACAGTTCGACCTGTAGGATGGCTTTCACCCGAGCCGTTTCGGCCTCCTGGGCGCGTTTCTCAGCGTTCTCGCGCTGTTTTTCGATAGACGCTAGCCGTTCCTTCCATTCGATACGTTCCTCGGCCAGGGCTTTCTGGTGCGCTTCGGCGTCGGCTTTTCGGGCTTGCTGCTCGGTTTTGAGCGCATCCAAGCGCTCGGTAGCCTGCGCCTGGGCGGCTTCGGTGCGGGTCTCGGCGTTCGGCCTCGATGCGGGCCTGATCAATCTGCTTGGCCTCGCGCTGCGCCTCTATGCGAGCCGTTCGTTCCTCGTCGCGCTGCTCGGGGAGCGAGGTAATGCGGTTGCGGGCCTCGGCCAGCTCCTGGCGAGCGTCGTCGCGCTGCTGCTCCAAATTCTTCACCTGAGCGCGAAATTCCTCGATCAAACTACGGGCTTCGCTACGGTCGCGCTCGGCTTCATCGCGCTCAGCAGTTTTGCCAGGTTTCGATCTCTGTGCATAGCTGCCTGGAGTCATGTTTCAGTTGGCGCACCTGTTGTTTTTTACGCTCTAGGGCTGCAATAGAGCCGTTTAATCGTTGTTTGAGTAGCGCATTTTCCTCGCTCAGCGCATTAATCCGCTGCTGTCCCGGCGCGATGAGGGCCTCTGCGTCACGGCGAGCCTGCTCGGCGGCGGCGGTTTTCTCACGAGCCTGCTGCTCACGCTGTAATGCTCGCTCGTCTGATGTACGCGCCTGCTGCAGCTGAACCTCTAATGCTGACCGTAGGGTCTGTAGCTGCTCCTGAGCATCACGCTCTCGGCTGCTAACGCCGATCCAGGCACCGATCGACAGCCCGAACACCATCGTGACGGCAGCAATCCAACCATAAACGGGCCACCCGGTTCGTAATGCCGCCCAGCCAGTAACCGACGTGTAATCACTGGTCAAATAGGCCACATTGTCGAACCGCTCTAGAGCCAGCCAGCCCAGGCCAAATGCCGCACATAGGGCGATCAGTAGCGCAGTGTGACGCCAGTTCATCGCAGGTAGACCTCGGTGATGTCGGGTCGAAAATGCCCCATTTCCTGTGAAACGGTCTCTAGCGCGTCGCGGTAGCTCAGTCCGTCGCGCTGTAATTCGCCCATGCGCTCCTGGGCGTAGGAGTGCCGCAGACCATGTGCGCCGGATGATCGTAACAACGCAACATCGCTGGCGTGACTGAATGAGTTTGACCAGCGTTGCCCGCCGCCAATGCCGTAGTGGGACTGGTAGTAGACTCCGCGGTCATTGATCCGCTGTGGCTCAGCTAGGCGCGTATTTTCCAGGCGTTG
>NZ_JBQSWC010000063.1:0-5845 GCF_052376775.1 Halomonas sp. AOP43-A1-21
CCATAACGCACAGCGTCGGCGGCGTGATCTGGCCCCGTGGTTTCCATATCCTCTATCCGCTTTTGATCACGGGCTAAGTAAGGCACGGTATCCCAGAAATACTCACAGTGCCGGGCGATATACAGGCCGGGGCGGTCGGGCTTGCCAGCATCCCCCAGTAGGCGGCGCATGATGTTCCACCCGGTGATACGGTCAGCCTTCTTCGCAGGGTGAAAGGCAACGCCAGCTTTCTGGAATTCATCGGCAATGCTGCCGGCCCCTGATCCTGTCTTGGCAAATATCGCATCGTCGGCCACGCCTTCGGGTTTCACGTCCCAATGCTGGCACCACTTGACGATCTCCTCACCAAGCACGGGCACTGTCCAGCCTAGTCCCCGGTCTGGGTTCTCACGTCTGGCGGTGTGCATTTCATCCACCAGCACAATAGAGCCACGCGGGTAGAAGCGATCATCAGGCCCAAAGCCACCCGGTGATACAGCACAGATATACGTCACGCTGGGGGCGCTGCTTCCGAAGTCGTGGGTAAGGTATACCGTCCAATCGTCGGGGATTTCCTGCCAGGTGGGTACGGCGTTGCGGCTCTCCTCCAACACAGACGCGAAGTAGGCGCCACGGTTAACGGCCCAATCTCCCTCTACCCATGCCCTCAATAGTTCTGGATCATCAGGGCACGCGCTTTCTAGCTGGTCGCGGTATTGCTCACGGTCTATCAGGTGGTTGCCTTGGAAGGTGGAAGGGCAGTACAGCCATTGGCGCTTGCTCTTTTCCTCGTAAAACGGCTTCCAGGGCTCAGCCTGAAACACATAGCGGCGGGCGATCCAATGATGGCCAGGGCCGCCAGGGTTAGCAGCCACCACCACGCGGATAGGCATGTCTTTAGGGCCGCGCAAGTTGGAGCGCATCAGGTCGAGAAGGTCAGGGGTTGGGTACTGTCCCGCTTCATCAATAATCAGCAGCGTGAAGCTACGGCCTTGGTACTTGGCATAATCGCCTTGGGTTTCTAGCTGGCCAAGTTCTAAATATCCCCCGTTGGGGAATTTCCAAACATGCTCGCCTTGGTTATACCGGGCGCTGGTGCCGTACACCATGCCAAACAGCGTGCGGGTTATCAGCTCGAAGTCAGCTAGCCCCTTATAGGTCTTGCGAAGGTAGAGGATGCGGGCCTGATCCCCGTACATTTCAACGTGACGTAAGCACAGTAGGGCCAAGCCGTAAGACTTACCACCACCACGGCCACCGCCTAAAAACAGGTCTAGCTCTTCAGGGGCGGCAAGGGTTCGCTGTTGAAAGTCGTTAAGCTCAATCGCTTCCACGCACCACCTCCCCATCTATTGTGCGGCTGAAGTCTTCCAGTGATTGCGGCCCCGGTAGCTGGAAGGTCACGCTTACACGGTTGGCCAATTCGCCTTGGTCGCCTTCACGGTAGCCATGACGGCACTTCAGCAGGAAGATAGCGGCTGTTACGTTGCCGCCTTCGGCTTGATCCATTAGGGCGCTTCTTAGCTTGGTATGCTCAATCTCTCGCCCTTCATCTAGCGCGTTTTGTAGCTCGGGGTGATTTTCCCGCCATGCTTGGAATAAAGCGGTGCTGATACCTAGCCCACGGGCCATGGCTTTGAGTGACAAGCCCCGCTGACTCATATCAAGAATTTTCTTTTCGGTGCCCTTGGGGGGCTTCTTTTGGGTTCCGGCGCACTTCGCCATATCTTGCCTCCTAAATGGCCCCCGTAGGGGCCAAGGTCGGTTATTGAGCGCGGGCGATAAGGAAGGCCAGGGGTACGGCCTTACGCTCTACCACGCGGCTCCAATTGGCGGGAAGGGCTAGCTCGGAAAGGCTGGGGGATTCGTCGGCAACGGTATCTTCCACCCACGTAAAGCCAGCAGGGTGCATACCCATGTTCATGCGGCTGTGCAGGATTTGTTGACCGCCACCACGACCAGCAGACGGTAGATTTTCAACTTCCGTACCATCAGCAATGCTCGGCTCAGCAGCGCCATAGCCCACGGCACCAGCACCAAACAGCGCGCAGGTGTAAGCGCCTTCGTTTACTGGTAAGCCGTCATCAACTACGGTCGCCAAGCCTCGGAAGGTGGCAATCGTTCCGCCTTGGGAATCGGGGATAAATTCGATCAGGTCATTCTTGAGGGCGCGGCGGTAAATGTCGCTGTGCATGGCGATAGAGACTAGGTTGCTCATCGAGTCGCCAAGGGTGCCAGTGGCATCAATCACCGCTTCAGCACCAAACACACCAGCCGCCCCGGTCTCGGTGCTAATATCCAGCACCATATCACCGTCAAAGTTGGCGATGTTATCGGCCATGATGCCGCGCAAAGACGCCACCAGGCGCTTTTGAAGCTGTCGATCCCAGTAGGCCACCACACGGCTCTGAATCTTCGCTAGGGCGTCATCCCCGGCGATTTCAGACGCTAGGTTCATGGCAGACCAGCTTTGGTGCAGATAGCTTTTACGCACAATCTGCTTCCCGCTGCCAATCTTCTTGGGGGTGGAGTGTGTTTCGGGGTCGTCGTTAACAATGTTGGCTTCGTCGTCTTCCAGGTCACGCCAGAAAGGCACGGTGAAGCTATGGGAACCGGCTTTAAGCTGCTCGGCAATCACGTTGTTTTGTACTGCAACACCAGCACGCACCAGGGCGGTTTTTTGCATGGTTTCTTGCAGCGTGTAGCCAGTGAAAGTGGCGGGTTCAATAATATCGGTTAGGCGTACAGTAGCCATGGAATCACCATAAAATATGGGTTAAGTGATTCTCACAGACCATTAGTCTTGGAGGGTGCCCCATCAGGGCTAAGTTACTAACGCTAAGCGGTTAGTGGGCTTTGCCCCATTAGGGCGAGAAGGGCAGCCCCATTAGGGCCACCCGTTTACTATATCACCGCATACCAAAGGTTGGCACGTTATCCGATGCTTCTTTAGGCTTTTCATCTGCAGGAGCGGGGCGGGAATAATGACGACCATTGCTGCCTATTGCGCCACCGCCTTTAGGCTTGGGTAGGAAAAAATCCAGTTCCGCTAAGCTGTGATCCTGAATAACGTCACGAATATCATTGAACGTTAGCTCTCGCGGCTCCTCGCGGTTGCCGTATTTGCCTTGCTGCACCGTTTTATAAACGGGATTGCCGTCTTTGTCGTGGATCCAGAAACGGCCCTCGTAGTCATCCTGAATAATGCTGAAGTACTTTTCAAACGACTCTCGGAAGATTGAGCCAGCACCGCTGATTTCCTTAAACACAGCGTTAACCGGGGCGTCATAAGTGTATGTGCGTAGCTCACCTTTGAGGTTTGCGTTTTCCGCTTCCAGGGCTTCCAGGCGTTCAGAGTTTTCGCCGCTACCTTGCTGGGCCTTCTTAACCTTGCCCAATAGCTCGGCATTTTTGGCTTTCACCTTTTCCAGTTCAGCGGTCAGGTTTTCGTTATTGGCTTGTAGTTGCTCAATCGTTGCTTCAGACATACTCGGCACCTCGTTTTAGTTTGGTGATAATCAGGTTGGCAGCACGGCGGCCAGCGTTATCGCGCTTGTGATACGTGGGTTCATCGTCGGCAGCGGTGCGCCAGGTTTCCACATAGCGTTCAGCCAGGCGTTGCTGCATTCGTGGGTGAAGGCGTAGAAGGCCCGTAGCCACATGGCGGCGATCTTCCGGCACCAGGGGGCAGCGTTCAGCGATCCACTCTAGCCAATCGGTAGTCGTTACCGGCTGAATATCAGATTTGTTTTCTGAATACGCGCCCTCTACTACCCCCCCTAAACCCCTTAAAGGGCTTTTAGGTGGTTTACGGGGGGTATCACCGTCCCCTTTTTCTATTTTTTCAAGCCAGCGTCCCATTACTCGTCCTCCTGATTCGGCACGTACTCCGAATGCCAATAGAAGTCGATGCGTGGCCTTCCGGTTGTCGGCACCTCCATTTCAGTCAGGTAGCCATGTTCAACAAGCACATCTAATGCCCCTTGCACGGCCTCGGTCGTGTCCAATCCTTGCCAGCCGCGTTGCTGTACCTGCTTAACCTTGAACGGGTTGGGCAGCTTCTGGCGACGTTTCAAGATCAATTTGGCACCTTGGATGCCGCTGTTGGTGGCTGCGCTATACAAGCGCTCTGCATGGGCGCGCAGGAAGTCGGCCCACTCAAGGGCACGGGCGGTAGAGGTCTTGCCCACGCTGCCTTGTTCGCCATCTATTACGGCGAATAGCAGCGCCAGGCTGCCCACTGTCTTGGGCATCTTCAGCAGGTGCTCAGCCATCAGTGGGGAAAGGTTGCCAGAACGACATTCAACGTTGATCTCTGTCATCCACTCAATGAACATTGCCTGGGCGTCGGCAGTGAAGCGCCACGCAGGCGGGGCACCATCATCATCAACGCCCAATTCCAGCGAGTGCAGGCGGTAAAACACCTGAGAAAAGCGCTCCTTGGCTTTAGGGTCAGGTTTGCGGTCGATCCACTTCCATGAAGGCTTGCCATCTGGCCAAACAGCCAGTTGGAAACGCTGTATCAAGCCATCATTAACCGTTCCCTTAGCACCGCGCACGATAGGCGCTAGCTTGCTTGGCTGGATGCCGCCAATGATGTTCAAAGCGCACCGCTCGATAGCCACCGTTCCCCGTCCAATACGGTCATAAGTAAACCGGGAGTCACCGTTGTAGCACTCTAGGTAGAAGGCACGTTCAGCGGCGTTTTCCTCCTGTTGCAGCTTTGCCAGCAGACCCGCCAATTCATCTCGCAAGATGGTCAAGTGGTGGTCAAACTGGTTCATAAGCTCGCCGGCTTTCTCAACCGTCGCATCGTTCAGAATGTAGCGTTCAGCAGGCTCAGGTGGCGCGGGTTCCTTTATGCTGCCCAACGCTGCCTTGGCGGCCTCCATGTCGCCTTTGGCTGCCTGATCCTTGGCCTTCTTCTTCACCGCAGCTTTAGCGACATCAAATAGCTCTACTTCCTCCTTGTGAGCCTTGGCAGCTTTCTCATGCTCTCGTCTTGCCTCAGCTTCAATGGCGTCAATAGCAAAGCGCATCGCCTTGATTGCCGGGGTTTTCATTGCCGAAGGGTCGCCCACCAGTACTGCCCACAGCACAATGACAATCTCCCAATCATCATGCTGCTTCGGGCGCATACGCACTTTGTGGCCTATCAGACCAGCCAGCAGGGCCAATGCCGATACGGCACAGTATTCCGGCGGGCACTGGATACGTTGGGCAACGTCTAGCACATAGTCGCGCAGCTCTTCCGGCAACATTTCCGGTTGAAAGTTAGGCACTTCGGGCAGGCTTTCAGGTAACGCCCTCGGGGGCGTCACTCTATCGACTCTCTGATCCAGCCAGTTTTCAGCCGTGTTTGACATAGCAACCCACCTCCCTTGCGGCAGCCCTCAGGCGGCCAGCGGCCACCGCCAAGCGGTTGCGGTCGTCATCAGATAACAGCGTCCCGCTATGCACAGCCTCAGCCGCTAACAGCGCAATCAGGGCTTCACGCGCCACCGCTGCCAATACGTCACGGGGAACCCATCGTTCACCAGGGCGCTTGCTAGCGGTGTATGCGTCGTTGTCACGCTCAGGAAACAGGTCTTTAAGCTCAAGGCCGATAGCGGCTAGCACGTCCCCAGTCGGGCATCCTGCAAAGCACTTCATCAGGATTGTGCCGTCTGAGGTTTCACGCACCGCCAAGCTAGGCGAGCGGTCTTGGTGTGCAGGACAACATGCCAGCCAGCGGCCCAGCCCGTTTTCCTTTACCTTGTCGAGTCGATTCAATATGGCGTGAACGTCAGCGCGGATGCTATTATTGGCTTGAACAGTATTATTTTGCGCTCGGCTCCGGTCGGGCGTTTTTATTGCTCGCTGCATA
>NZ_JBQSWC010000064.1:0-5299 GCF_052376775.1 Halomonas sp. AOP43-A1-21
TGAAGATAGAGGCAATTAAGCTCTGCAAACAGAACCTGGATACTGCGGCCATCGATGCACCAAGTATCAATACTGAATGCGATCCTGCTTTTATTTTCTTCATCCAGTACACGGATCTCAAATTGAGGCCACACAGCCAGATCAAAATGCTTGTGCGCCAGATCACGCCGTGTAGCTTCGATCATGCGATCCCGCGACGATATATCCAGCTTAAGCAGAGAATGGCGATCTATCGTATACTCAGGCACTACCTCCAACACTTGCTGATAGCCATCAGGCCTTGCAATCACGCGCAGCATATCGTGTCTGTGCAACAACATATCCCAGGCACGATGAAAACGTGCGAAATCAAGATTGTCGACTTCGTATTCCAGATAGATATGCATGGCCGCCGCATCCTCGCGGCCGATCCAGTATGCCTGTTGCATATCCGTCATCGGGAAGGATTCAAACCGCCCAGTCGGATTGATATCAATGCTTTTCGCTGCGGAATTCGCCACTTTCCGGGAACAGGCAATTCGATCCAGCAGATCCCGTTTCATTCCATGCCCTCCTGTGACGAATGCCGTGACTTGAGGCGCTTCAAACGCACCTTTCTTTTAGCCGATGCATCTGCGGTCTGCGACTGACCATCCCGGGAAACCACCTTTGGTTCTGATATGTTGACCGAGGTGCCATAACGTTGAAACAAATAATCGGCCAGCGACAGGACAGTGGGTCTGCCGATCAGCGTTCCCACATCTACTTCCATGTCAAGAGACTTCTGAATCCGCCGGCGATAGCGCACGATTTCGATCGACCCTCCCCCCTGCTCGAACAAGCTGATCTCCGGCTGCACCTGCCGGTCCAGGATATCTTCAAGAAGCGAGGTCAATTTGTCGACAATGTCATGTCGGCCCAGTCCGCTGCCGTTTGCGTTAACCGTCTCGTTCGCTCCGGACCGAGAGGAATTCAAGTCCTGCTCTTTTGCGATGCCGATCAGATAATCTCCCGGTGCAGCGTATAACCGATTGAGTTGGGCCATGCCCTGTTCCAACTCAATCACCTGAAACCCTCTGGCAAATACCTCTGCGCTATCAACCTGACTGCCCATGCCTACGTTGGACCAATTGCTCCAACCCAACCAGCTCGCCACCCAGCCTTCGCTACGCAACTTATCGGCCATACCCAATAGTGCGCCATTGGCGCCCGCATATGACACAGAGAACGGATCACCATACATACCTGCCACCGATCCAAATAAGATCCACCGGGTACATTGCCGAATATCAGGCCAGTTTTTTTCTAGGGCCGCCTTCAGTATCTGTACCGCCACAGACTTGGGGCGGTCTGCGCGAATCAGTTGTTGAGCCTCCAGACGCGGCGGTAATGCGGTTTCGTAAACGCCTGCCAAGTGCAATATAATATCCGGACACGTATTACCCAAAACTGCCGCCAGCCTCTTAGCAGTGCGGTCTGAGTCACACATATCATCCTGAATCCACACCTGCCGGTCTGCGTCGTCGGGGTCGCACCAATCGGGGCACTGCCCACGGCCAAGCAGAATCACACGATGACCGCAAGACAATTCACTTGCGGCAAGTTGACGCGCCAGTGCTCCTGCACCGCCGGTAATCAACGTCACTTTGGCACTTGTTGCTGGTTGCCTGCTTGGCGTCGACAGGTCGGCATCGGTTTGCTCCAGTCTGGTCAGGCCGCTAGCGGTAACCCGATATCTTCCTGTCTCATTTTCCACCGGCCACAGCAGAGATCTATCTGCCGACCGTTGCAGGACCACACAATGCGAATTCGCGTCAAGTGGCAAGCTGCGAAGAAGGCCGTACAGTCTGGCTGCATCCACACTATCCTGAGCATCAACAATTGCACACAAGGCATAGACCTGTGCACTATTGATATCCGACAGAACACGCAGCAACTTCGCCAGCTTCTCTGGATCCGCGTAGATTTCTGGGCCAAAAACCAGTCCCAGTCCGGAGTGCGTAGCGATTTCACGGCCCAGTGCATCTATCGTCAACGGCGACATCTGTAGACCAGAAAGCGGCACGTCACCGATGACTCTCCATTGCCCCGCCGTAGGATAATCGGACGAAGGAACTTGTATCCATGTCAGCGAACGTATTCCCGGCTCACCTTGGGTTTGGTTCGCCTTATTGGCTGCATCGGTCGGCGGCCTCTCCTGCTCCAGAGCAATCAGTGAACCGTCCGCCAGCGCTTTGGCCATTTGCAACCGCTGTATTTTTCCGCTAGTAGTCTTCAAAAAACGATTCCGTGCAACCGGTACCACCTGGGCCGGATAAAGACCTGCCTCGGCAATCAGCGTTTCACGGACTTGCCGGTTGACCGCTTGCAAGTCGGCGCCTTCGCGAGGAACATAGCAAATAGCGACCGTTTCTTGTTCGCCCTCATGCCAGCTGAGCGCGGTCACAAACGTTGGCTCTACTTCTGCAATTTTCTCGACCCGTTCTTCCAGGTCATGGCACACGTAATTTACACCATTGACTATAAGAACTTCCTTGCTTCGACCCGTCAGATAAAGACAGCCATCAGCAACAAACCCGTTATCTCCAGTATCAAACCAGCCATCTTCACTGAACGAAGCTGCATTGACTTCGGGAAGATTCAAATAACCACGCGTAACTGTCGGGCCACTAATCTGGAATCGCCCCACCTGATATTCCTTGAGTACGGCACCGTCCTCTCCCGTGATGCGAATACCTACGCCCGGAATAACCCGACCACATGAAGCAAATCTAGTGATGCCTGCCTGGACTGTATCCTGGGCGAATTCAAGTCGCGACACGGAAATCTCCGGGTCCCGATCTGTGCCATAAGTAATGCATGTGCAGGCTTCCGCCATACCAAAGCTGGGTGTGATTGCCTCCCGCTTCAAACCGAAGACAGCTGCAGTATCCCGAAAATCAGCAATGGTGCGATTTGATACCGCTTCGCCGCCATTCATGCATTCCACGACGTGGGATAGATCCAGCTCAAGTCCTGTGGCTCGTTTCATGGCCTTGGTCACAAGCTTATACCCGAAATTGGGAGACCAGGTATGCGTGATCTTCCGATCCGACAGCAACCGCATCCACAATAAAGGGTCATCCAGGATCAGCGAATTGGCTATATGGGTCTGGTTCCTTCCCAGAAAAATATCGCGCAGATGATAAGTCAGGAGCGGTCCGATATGGTCGAAGGGCAACCAGTTCAACGAACACTGTCCGGCAACATAATCCTGCCCCAGACTGCTCAGTGTCATGAAGGCGAGCAGAGACTCGTGACGTTCGTCAATGCACTTCGATTTGCCAGTACTGCCTGCCGACAGCTGGTAGAAAGCCGTGGCTGTAGGTTCCGGATCGGCAGGGCCGATCGGGTTGTCGTCCAACATCTCCAGATCAACCACACGCATCTGCGGATACTGCCCCAGCAGAGGCGCAAGACGTGCAAGGATATCAGAATCGGCTAGCACCAGCGGCTGGCCCAGCGTTTCCCAGGCATGAATGAGCTTTCCGGCCTTTTCAGGATCTGAATAGTCGTCGTTCGCCGCGACCGTAACCGGAACCGCGCCACTATAAAAGGCGCCCCAGATCCCATGCACATAAGGAACAAACCAGCCAGCAAGCACAATTACAGGTATTGTGGGCTCCACTCCTGCACCACGGATGCGGCCGCCATATTTTGCCGCACGCTCCCTCAAATCATCATAGGTAATATGGGACTCGCCCTTTTCTTCGATAAACGATATCCCTTTCCCGGGATAACGGCTTGCGGTACGAACCAACATCTGCCATAGATTGCGGGGGGTATCCGCAGGAAAATCTACCTGACGCCCCTGCAACAAGGCGGGACGTGCAGCAAACAATTGCAAGTCAGCTAGGATAACCTGGGAGGACGTAGCAATGGCACGCAAAACTTCTGTATAGGCTTTCAGAAAACGCACCGCAGTCCCCTCATTAAAGAGCGAAGAAGCATAGTCCAGCTGGATATCTAGTATGTTTCCTCGATCGACGATCTGGATACATAGCTCGAAAATTACTTCAGAGGTCAGTTCCTGCGGCCGAAAATTCATGCGGACGTCACCAAGCGTCATCGCCTCATCGGACAAGATATTTTGGTACACACACGCCGTCTGTATCACAGGCATGTAGTGCTCGGATCGGGCATGGCCCGCAGCTTTAACGATTTTATTAAAGGGATGATCCTGATGTTCCAGTGCCTTTACGATAGATGTATCCAAAGCATCTAGATTGTCCTGAATATTGAGCTGCGAATCGACTGTACCTCGCAATGCAATGGTGTTGGCCAAAAAATCTACAATGTGTTCCAGTTCTGGCAAAGTGCGACCGGCGACAACCGCCCCGGTCACGATGTCGGCACCGGCACCCGACTCAGCCAACGTCATCATGAAAGCAGCTGCCAATATTTGATACAGCCCCGATCCCCGCTGACTAGCTATGGTGCGCAGCTTCTTGGTTATCGTTGCATCGAGTTCATGATGAAGCGAATGTCCCTCCAGTAAGTGACTGGATTCGCGAGCCCGGTCCAACGGCAAGTCAATACATTCAGGTGCATCGCGCAAATAGTCGCTCCAGAACGCAGCCAGTTTTTTGCGCCGGAGCTGGCTGGCTTCACTGCGCAGCCATGCGCTGTAATCCAGACCCTGGACCGATAAGGTGTCCAAGGTACCGCCCCGATAACACCTGTCCAGGTCACGTAATATCACATCGACCGACCAGCCATCGGCAATGATATGATGCATGCACAAGATCAGCACAGCGTGTTGACTGCTTTGTTGCGCAATATCAACCGGTGTCAGCAATGCGGCTTTGAACAAAGGAGGGCGCGCCAGATCGAAAGGCTGTCCTGCCAGTTCCGTAAAGACCTGGTCTACCTCTTGCTCCAGGTCAAGCACTTCCCGGTAATCAAGATTGACCCAGGCAAAATTCTGTACCTGTCTTTGTGGTTCATCATCTGCTTCCACGAATTGGGTACGCAACGCTTCATGGCGCCTGACCAGGTGTGTAAGGGCCATGGCTAGACGATCGGGTTGTACCTCGCCATGCAGGTCAAACGCGTAGACCATATTGTTCGCCAAATCCCTACCGCCATTGCGTTGTCGCAAGTACCAAAGTCGCTGCTGATTTTCAGATAGAGAATGACTAAGCGAGCGGTCTGTCAGCGCCCATACAATTTGTCCTGTGTTCTTTCTTTTCTCCAGTAACATCGCCTGCTCGGCAATCGTGGGTAGAGAAAGCAAGTCACCCAAATGAACCTGACATTGGAACGACTGGCCCAGGCGAGC
>NZ_JBQSWC010000065.1:0-4289 GCF_052376775.1 Halomonas sp. AOP43-A1-21
AGATAGTCAATAATGGCACCAGACTCTGCGACCACAAGTTCGCCATCCGTAATAACTGGCGACTTACCTAAAGGATGAATACTTTTTAATGCTTCAGGCGCTTGCTGGGTTTTAGGATCGCGCTGGTAAACATGTATTTCATACGCTAGTTCTAGCAACTCTAGAAGCCATAAAATTCGATGAGAACGCGACTTTTCCAAATGATGAACGTGGATCATATAATACTCCATGGAAGCGACGTGCTATGCAGGCCTTGCGCCCGCGCCCGTTATCCTTTTTCTTGCAAGCATATTCAGCTTAGCAGCGTTGCCTACCAGGGAGTAAATATCTAAGTAAAAAAGACTTACATTACAAATTTATGTTCGACGTACGCCGCAGGCGCGCCAAAATATCTGACAGCGACCACGCTCCTTGAAGCCAGGGCGATAAAAGCCGGGTAGAAAGTGGAATAAACACAAACACCATCACCGGCGTTAACATCAGGGTACTCGCCAGCACCCTGGGAACTAGCGCCCAGTCGCTTAATACACCGCCAAATATCCACTGAAAGAGCAGCGAGATGGGGAAAAACGCCAACCACACGGCCACGGCCTGCTTCCACCGGGGTGGCGTGTGGCCTGAAGCTGTTTGAAACCAAGCGTCTAACCCCGTGGCGCGGTGCTCATGAGGAGCATCATAAAGCCCTTTACCACGCATTAGCCAAGCGCTGCGTGAAGCAGAATGCTCCCAAGCATGCAGTGTTTTGCTGCTGCTGAAACGAAAAATGATCTGATATTCATCATCATGGCTGGGCGGAGCAAGTACGCCCGACCCCAAATAACCGGGAAAATCAGCCGCCAGCTCACGGCCTTCGTTTAGCCATCGATTAAAATCATGATAGCGGCCGCTGGCAACGCGCCGAGCCACCATGAGGGTGACAGGTGAGGCAGACATGGTATATCTCCTAATAGCGCCACAGCCAATGCCGGGTAAGCTGGCTGCAAACTGACAGGCGGGTAAGCCTGGAAGTGTTCATGGCATCAATGATGGGCGCATTATAAAGGCAATCTACAGGCCATGTACTAACTATTTACATACGAAGAAATTACTAGTAACGACTAATACTTATTTAGTAATACCGCTAAGCAAGTAACGTAAAATTTTGCGGATAAAAGAGCAGAAAGACATCAGAGGATTAAAAAGGCTGTTAGAGACGATATTCTTAAACGCTATAATTTTCGTTACTATTTTTAGGCACTAAAATTCCGATACCAAAATTTCAACACCCTGTTTCCGACACTCTGTTTCCGACACTGTATTTCAAATACTGTATTTCAAATACTATATTTTTCAAGGATACATTTTTGCACTGCGCTCTTAAGCACTAAAATGGTGCAAAGATAACCTATCGCCATTCCCTGCGGTGCTGTCGTGTGGCTGATAGCGACAACAAAAACCAACTACGCTTAACCTCTTTCAAGAGGCTGAATACTCATAAAGCGCCCTTCACTTGAAAATATAAGACGGAAAATACCATGAATACCATTCTGACCCACAATGCGTCGTATGGCCTCGGCAGGAAAAACCACCCAGCGCCCATCGACGCTTCGCGCCCGCACATGGGCGATGCGCCCTTCATAGTGGGCTAAACATTCATCAGGGCTCAGGTGGAGAACAACGTCAATGGAAGGCATGGCAGTACTAATCAAAATAAGATGTTGCAGCAAGGCATACGCGCTTGCACGCTTTTAATCGCTCGCGGATAGGCTATAGTAACTCAACCCTATAATAACGTAATAGCTCAGGCGTCGGTAACTGCTTATGGAATCCACTATCAGTGCTTCTTCTCCGGCTTCAGTGGCGTACGCTACGGTTTCTAATCGCGTATCGCCCCCGGCTGACGATACCCAAAACGCGACCGACAAATCTGCGATCCAAGAAGATGCAACGAACAAAGCTGACAGCGAGGTTACCGCAGGCCCGACCCGTGCCGACGGGACGCCTTTGGCGCCTGAAGAGATTCAGCTGCTTGAGCAGTTAAAACAGACGGACCGTGATGTTCGACAACACGAAATGGCCCATCAGATCACGGGCGGCCCCTATACCGGCGGCGCCACTTACGAATATGAAATAGGCCCCGATGGGAAACGCTACGCCGTGGCAGGTGAAGTGCCTATCGATTACGGCCCCGTCCCAGGCAACCCCCAGGCAACAATAGAAAAGATGCAGACTGTCATTGCGGCTGCACTGGCACCTGCCGATCCATCACCCAAAGATTTGCAGGTCGCCTCCCAAGCCCGTCAGTATTTATTGGAAGCCAAGCTTGAGGCCGCACAGCAACAGAGTGACATGAACAAAGCGCGTGGCCCCGAGCCTGAAATGGCTGCCGGCCAAGCGGCTTAATATGCCCGCTTACGAAAGACGCGTCAGCGCCTGCCAGTCGGTTTGATTCGGCCATTGGATAAGCCAAGCGGGTATTGCCTCTGCAGGCATGGGCCTGGCGATCCCAAATCCTTGGGCCAGAAAACAGCCTAATTTCATCAGCGCTTTGGCGTGATCCAATGTTTCTACCCCTTCCGCCAGCATGGCTCGGTCAAAGCGATTGGCCATATAAATTACGCTTTCCACAATCGCCATGTCGTTTGGATCAGTGAGCATATCGCGTACAAAGCTACGATCAATTTTGATCAAATCCACCGGCAACTGGCGTAAATGGGTTAGCGATGAAAAGCCTGTGCCAAAATCGTCGATGGCAAACCCTACCCCCAATGACTGACAGCAGGCTATATTCTTAAGTGCTGCGGTAATATCGTGCATAGCGGCACTTTCCAGCACTTCTAGCTTCAACATTTTAGGCGGCACATGTGAATAGCGTTTTAATAACTCGCCTAACCGTTGACTAAAATCGCTAATCAGCAGGTGCGTTGGACTGATGTTCACACTGATAGTTATCGAAATACCCTGCGCTTGCCACTGAGTGAGTTGATTAAGTGCCTGCGTCAACACCCACTCACCTAAATCTATTTCGAGCGACGTGGTATCAATCGTGGAAAGAAACTGCCCAGGTGCCAGCAATCCTTGCTCAGGATGCTGCCAACGAATAAGGGCCTCAACGCCAATAACCTGACCGCTACGCATATCCACCTGGGGCTGGAAATACAGGCGCAGCTCATCGCGGTTAAGCGCGTCAATAAAGCGCTGACGCTGTTCGTGGCGTACCTGGAGTAAACGGTCCTGGTCAGGATCAAAGAAGTGGTAGGTATCACGCCCGCGCTGCTTGGCACGGTACATGGCCTGATTGGCGTGGCGCAGCAATATATCTCCCTGTACATGGTCACGAGGATAAAGCGTAACTCCCAGGCTGACCGTCAGATAAATGCTCTGCCCCTCAATCACGATGGGTTGGCGAATAGCCGCTAGCAGCTTTTCAAAAAATATATTATCCACGCCGTGGTGTAGCAGCAGGACAAACTCATCGCCCCCTACGCGGGCCAACACATCGTCGCCAAACAGCAGATGACTGATACGCTGAGCAAATGAGGAGAGTAAAACATCCCCCATTTGGGCGCCCAAACGCTCATTGATCGTTTGGAAAAAATCAATATCCAGTGAGCAGATGGCAAGCGGCAGTTGCTTTTGATCGGCATGCAGAATTGATTCTTGGATCAATTGGGTTAGCAGCTGCAAATTCGGCAGGCCGGTCAACGCATCGAAATAAACCTCCCGGTTTAAATGCCGCGCATGGGAAGGAATGGTCGATAAATCTGTCAACACAATGACGTGATGATCAATGCGCCCCTGGTCATCGTGAACTCGGTTAATCGACATCATGCCAGGATAATACTGTCCGTCATGACTTCGATAACTCACCTGGTGCTTACTACGATCTCGCAGCCTAAGCTCTTCGTGTACCAATGGCATTCTGCGGCTATCATCTAGCGGCAAAATACTAAAGGCTTCCGGCGTTTTGTTACTGGCCTCTTCAAGCGTTAGCCCGGTGAGTTCGCAAAAGGCCGGATTAACGTCAATCACCCGATTATCTTTATCGGTAATAATGATCGCTTCGTTGGCAAACACAAAAGTGGTGTCGGCAGGCGAGCAATGCCCGTGCGCACTCTTAACCGGTATAGCGTCCACCTGGCGCTGAAAAGGCGTCTTTTGCGGCACGTCGGTAGGCGGATACATTATTGCTCCTTGGTCCTTGCGCATTTAAAGCGCGTGCTGCCAAGCGGCTTTTTTACTGCCGTTTACGCACTTTTTATTGAAGGTTATACGACATACTACCACCGTCGATCAGTCTCGTGCTCTAG
>NZ_JBQSWC010000066.1:0-4209 GCF_052376775.1 Halomonas sp. AOP43-A1-21
AATTCGCAGAATTTTTGCCGCCGACAGGCGGCTGGTTTTAGCTTCGGAGACGCCATGCTGAGATTGTTGTTCATCGCGCTGCTAGGCGCTGCACCAGTCGCGGTAGCGACCTGGTACAGCTGGCCGCAGCTCGATGAGTTGCACAGCATCGGCTATCCGCTGGAGCGGTTACTGTTGGTAGGTGCGGGCCTGAGCTGGTTGTTGGTCGTCGTGCTGGGCAGCATGCTGCCGCTATTGCGCTGGATTGAGGACGCCGAGCGGGAGCGCATTCAGCACAATGCGCAACGTGATATGGCTGAACAGCGGGAGCGGGCCCTGGTAGACGCTGAAACAGCGTCGTTTGCCGTGGCTGAGGCTGAGCGTTTGCGTGGCTTGGCTGAACGAAATGCGCAGGAGGCGGAGCAACGAGCGACAGAGAGGGCGCTGGTCGAGCTGGAGCATAGCCGCAGGGTCATGCAGGAACGACAGGAGGCGCTCGATCAGCAGACCGCCCAGATTGAGCAGCAGCAGGCCCAGCTCGATGCGGTTGAGGCTCAATATCGAGTCTGGGTTGAGCAGCAGCAAGCCGCTGTGGCTCATGCTCAGCTTGAGCGCGATCAGGCCCGTGAGATGATGAGAAACCGCCTGTGTGGCCATGAGCGGCGCTTGCGGCAGGCGACAGGCCACGAACACATGGATTTTGAGACGTTGAAGATGATCAGCCCTCCGCGCCCCGTGCGCGTACGGCGGCATGCAGCGTCTTAGCTGAGCAAGTCCCCTGACACACGGGATCCATAGTGTGTCAACAGGGCCAGATGCCCACTGGAGCCGCCGTCCCTATCGGCCTCGATCCAGGTTACGCAGTACCTGAGACCCCGCAGAAATAGGGGGGTGACTGTAGTACCTCGCGAAAGCGCTACCGCGCATGAAGCGTCGCAGGGTTAAGTAAAGTCGATAGACGCTCTTTAAACCGTTGATTTGCCAAGTGTTCCGATTCCACTGGGATCGGATGCGAGAAGAGAAACCTAGTGCTGCCAACACTGGGGAGGCCCGACAGTCGCCAACTGTCGGGCTGCCACTGCCGAAGCCGTGTGCTCCTAATCGAGCTGGCACGGCAAACGTAGGGCGCTCCGGGGTGAAATCCCCCGGTTCGACCCAATCCACTGGACGCCCGAACGGGCGGGGTTGGGCGACACGGAAACGGGCCTCGTGGTGACACGACCAGCCCTGTTTGTTCCGAACAGGTGAAAATCCTGGCTGCGGGCTGCTGGAAACGGTAGAACGGAGACCCTGCTGGTGGGCTGCTGAGGGCGTTCGTAAGGCGTCAGGGCGCGGAGGGGAAACCTGGAAGCGTTGGTACTCGATGGGGCAACCTGTTGAGATCGCTGTATAGCTCAAGCCAGTAATTGCGGCCGTTGAGGTCGCATCGGGGTAAGAGGCACACAGCCATGACCTTGCGGGTCTGGCCATCATATTGAAGGACGGCGCTAGTAAGCGAGCTGCTTTGGAATCTCGGGCCGCTGAAAACCCTGCTACGGCAGGTGTGAGGTGTAGACCAGGGCGTCGATCTGGAGTGAGTGGCGGTGTGTTTTGACGTAACAGACTAACGTGGGAAGCACCTGGGCGGATGGACGGTTGGCACTGTCCAAGCCAGGTGTGGGAGAGCTGTTGAGTAGGCGCGAAAGCTGCTGGGCGATATGGTCGAAGCCCAGTGGTGAGGCGGAATAAGGTCAGGTTGGCACCTGGCCCCGCTATGAGCTGAAAGACGGCGGTGGTGGCGTTCTCTGGGGGTGGCACCCCACGCATAGTGCTCCCCGTTGCGATGGTATCGCGGCGGAGCACTTGGCAAACACGGTTTTAAGGGCACATGACCCTGTGAAGCTCCTGCACCCTTCGGGGTGCGGGGGCTTTCTCAAGCGCCTGGCTTCGGGTGCTTGAGAAAGCCTATCCCTTCCCATCAGGCCTCTAAGCCCGCAGAAGGGCGTCTCTGCCTTCCTCCAAGCATCTGGCTTGGCCAAACGACCAACCGGCCATCCAGGCGTCTCGCTGAGCCGTTTTGAGCGCATGTGGGCACGTTGATCGGCCATGGCCTAGCGGTTGCTCTGCTAAGTGCCACGCAACGGCGTTATGCAGCCCCGCGTGCCACTCTGGCGACTTGTCGCTACCCCAGCCTACAGCTGTCAGCAGCTTGTCAGCGTGGTCGTGGTGCCATTGCTCAATCATTACTTTCTCCTTCATTTGTTGATATTGGCAAAGGTTGCTGGAGGTGTGCATCTCCCTCTGTTTTTGATTTTGGTTGCTGTCTCTCAATTACTGTCGTGAATGCAATCCGATTGCCGTTGAACGCGAAATTCGGGTTGATGTAATACCAGCCTTGGCGTAGGTGTTTAGCGATTATCTGAGCCTTTTCCAGCTCGGCTAGACCCCGCCAAAAAGTTGGCTGAGATAGCTTGATAGGCGGCTTTCTATCGGAGTGTTCTGCTAAAAACTCATCAAGCACGATCTTGTCTAGCGGTATTAAATCTCGCTCAACCGCTCGGTTCTGCAAGCACCAGAGCAGCACGTTAAATGCCTTGATACCGGCTGCCTTGAGGTCAAAAGTGAGAGCAATATTGGCAGTAAATAGCTTCACAAACTGCTCAGCATCTACACGTCGATAGGTCGTTACATGGGTACCCTGAACCTCCCCTGTAGCTTGGTTTACCAGGATGTTGTCGTCCTTCCCTAGCTGCGACAGTCTCACGGCTTGCCCTCTGATCGGCACTACCATGTTTTCGATAAATGGGTTCTTGTCGTACCTGACAACCTTGCTCATATTCCGCCCTTAATCTGATAGACCAGCATTCAAAAAATTATGTCGGTGAATCAAAAATAACCACTTTATTGATAGCCGTCTATCATTAATTATCTTTTTTTCAATAGACCGACCAACTAGTTCTGATAGACCGACTAACCCGTTTTGAAAAAACGGCTCCCGCCCCATGCGGGTTCGTTGGAAATCCCTTCTTATATCTTGTTAAGGGGGGATAAGAGCGAAGCGAACTACCAACCTGTTTGAGAGTGCGATATGCACTCTGATCAGTGCAGCCCCGCACACTAACGCCCTCGTTCCTCGGTTGTTGGGCACCGCCGTTCACGAATCGGAGATTCGTTTCACGACGGATGCCAGGGAGGGGAATTGTTCCAATTTTTTAACCCATCAACTGCAACCCCGTTTAGCAAGGAAAGGAGGGGTATCCGCGATAGCGGATGCAGCGACGAAGGAGCGGGAACCCGCTGGGCACTGCACTGAGGAGCTGCGCGTGGGCTTGGGCGCCGCTGGGACTAAAGGCACCCCCAGTCGTGCTAAACCGATGTTTTTGTTGTTTTGGTTCTGGCGATGTTTTCAGCCTTGACGATTTCCCCTTGGGTGTAGCGACCTAGCCAGCCGATGTGGAGCCGCTTATGCGGCCACTCGCCGCGGTTAAGGCGCTTCCAGCGCTTTACCGCGCTGTTCTCCAGGGCGTACGCCTGTTTCCTGGACTGAGCAAATCCTGGCACGCGCTGCAGGCTGTGTAGGGCCTGCCGGAGGGCATCGCCGCCGTCACTAGGCGCGTTTTGTACTGCGCTGGCTAGACGGGCCTCCCAGCCTGCATAGGAATCCGCAGTGATTCGCCAGGTCCACGCAGGGCTATTGCCTGGGCGCGGGGCTTTTAGGGCCTCATAATCAGCATCCGGCATGGTCAAGCGCCCGCGTTTGCTGCTGCTTTGCTTTAGGTCTTCGAGGTCGTGGGCCATGCCCTCGCCCTCTGTAACTAGCAGCCACCACCAGATTTTGCCGGGGTTGGTTTTGTCCACCAAGCCAACCAAATAGCTATTGCACTGGCCTTTGGCTTTGCGTCGCCACCGTTGTTGAGCTGTTGCGTGAATTAGATAACGGTCTAAAAATTTAGCCTCAAGTGCAGGCCATTTTTTGGCCTCGATGCTGCCGGCTGTCCAGTAGATATATCCCCTCGACAGGTGCCGAAGCAAAAGACGCATCGCGTCTGTTTTGTACCGAAAAATCACTGGATGATTCCCCCCGATTTTCTGTTTTGCACGAACACCTTTATCGCTATATCCTACTGAGAGTATGTGAGTAATATACCTGCCAATGTAGATTGTGCTATATAAGAATCTTGCACAATTGTAGATTTAGGCACAAAGAGATTCCTAGCGCTGCGCGCTATGCGGCCTTGCCAGGCCGCCCAA
>NZ_JBQSWC010000067.1:0-3497 GCF_052376775.1 Halomonas sp. AOP43-A1-21
CGGTCAACCACATAGGCCAACTGATGCCCAAACTTACCAAGTATCAAAGTTGGTAGTCGACCATTCCGCTGGCAGGCCTCAGGATCGGGAAGACTCCCATCATCATCTATATTGATTCCGTCAGAGAGCGAGGCAGCGAGTGTCGCAATCTCACGAGTATTTCGATAATTTATGTTTAGCCTAAAGCTCCGTGTGGGTACTATTTCAATACCAGCTTCCGACCAAGGTGCTCCTCGTGGATATATTCGTTGTGCTGAGTCTGTAACGATTGTGATAGTAGCGTCTTCTGCAGCGTGGCGGACAACCGCGCGTAGTTGATTGGCGGAAAGATCCTGCGCCTCGTCTACAACGATCACGTCATACTTGAATCTAGGTTCGGCTCGCATCATATCCACGGCGAGATCGTTGAAATCTCTAACACCGTTCGATTGCTTCCACTCAAGGTAGGGAACTACAACCTCATCTAGCAATTTCCTGCGCACATCATTCGGCATCGCAGGAGATCCGCCGCGACCACTACGCCTGATCATTGGATATTCATCCAGACGCTCAGGTGGGAGCCTTCCCAGTAAATACTCAACCTCGTCTACAACAAATGATGTGTCGCGGGGAAATGAAATGGCAAGTTGGCTAAGATATCTTCGTGCTTCATTCGCGCTATTCATCCCTAATGTATTTAGTGTGTCTATTGCCCACCTATCGAAAGTCGAAATAAACATGCGCACATCGCCCGCATAATCCGCCATTTCATCTTCAGCAACGACTTGTAAATAGCTACGCAATGAGTTGTTGAAAGCGAGTACTAATACGTTTGCTGGCAATCGATTATCGTTACGCAGTTGATTTACTGCTGCGCCTGTCGCAGCCCTAAGCGCCAGCAACGCAGTAGTAGTCTTGCCACTTCCGGCAGCACCGCGAATGAGCGAAGCTCCGGTCTGAATCCGCCTGACTATAGTGATTTGCTCGGGTGTTGGCTGAACCCGCTTAAGTACCCGCATAACCAAAATGCCCCTGGCAGGATGATAGACACATGAATATTTAGCGTATCATGCATTTTTTTAGTACGTTAAGCCATCACAACCACATAACGTCGAAAAGACCTCTGAACTTTCCACTTCGCAATGGAGGGCCCACACTAAACGATGCACAATCTTTTGATAGAAAGTATGGTTTATCTGAGCCAGGGTAGAAACATATCGCGTAGCTATGCCAACTGTGTCTTGGCGCAGCGGAAAAGAGATTTATCACTTTACTCCAGTCTTCAGGAGGACCTGTGCTTCATCGTGAACCGCATTGCACCACAAAGGGCTGGGCCCATTTTACTCGCGGCGGCGTTAATCGTCGTTGATTTGGAATAAACAAACCGCTCTCCTTCTGCCTTGCCGCGAATAAAAACGGGCACCAGCGCGGCAATGAGTGAAACATCAACGGGCCCTAGGTTCATCTCAACGTATTTATCAAAATTAAACCGTTTTGGTACAGGAAAAAGAAAGAATATCCCACTCGGCTACCAATGTACGTACTTCGACCTGGAAAGCAGCCATTAGTTAAGTATGCTCGAAAAGCGGCATAATGTGGAAAAACTCATTGAGCGAGTTGTACTAATCTAGGGGGAGGTCAGTGGCACTTCAAACTAATGATAAAAACGATCTTTCATTGGTGATTGAAGCTGACGCTCACCAGAACCGTAGCTATAAGAATGTGCGTTTATTTCAGAGGGCGGCTACTTTGACCGAAACTTTGAACACGCTGTAGAGTTCCACTTCCCCGCCGACAGCCTTTTCGGGATCAAACAGTGCGAGATTGATGCCGTCGCTAACTGAACTACGATAGACCACACCGTCGAACCCTTTCTTCTTAATAAACTCACACAGATACTGGCTCGGAATGTAGTCGATTGCCGCACCAGTCGGCTGAACAGGTCGAGTCAATTCCTCGCCAAGACGCTCAAGGAATGGCAAATCGGCGCGCAGTTGGTCAATTGCACTAGACTCGGAAAAGATGAAAGGTGAAACGAGCTTGCGCGGATTGCGCAAGTCCACTGCTTTAATCTCTGGGATCGTGAAATCGGCAACGCAAGCAATCTCACCGGTATGAGGTCTGATCTCGGCCACTGCAGTTTCGGGGAGTGATCCCAGATAAAGATAGGGAATGCCTGCTGGATTAGCTCGGCCATGTGATGAGCGTCTTTTCGGTGGCGCCCCCATCTTTTCAATTTGAAAAACCTCGTCTTCGGTTCGGATGCGCGCTCGATACCATTGCCGGGGCAATTGCCGCGCCAACAGCATCTCGAGGAGTTCACGGAGACGCTCTTGGTCGATTTCAACATCAAGAAACCAGCGATTGGCATACATCATCTCGTCACGCAGCTTATCCCACTGCGCGAGGCCTTCACTGATATAGCTTGAAGACGGTGCAAAACCTTTTCTTACGATTTCACCATCATCGAGAATCTCGCCAAGCAGCTCCTTAGCGTGGGCGGTGTCCATGCGCCTATGACTGAAAAGCTGCCAATCCTCCTTCATCCATTCAACCAGTAGCTTACCACCCTCACTAGGCTCATAGACGTTAACTAGGAGTTCAAAATAATTGGCGAGCTTAAAAGGCTCTACCAGTTGGGTATCTGCGGTGCCACAGAAATCGCAGGTTCCATGATCGGGATCGAGAGACGGGAAGAGCTCATCACGCAAGGCACGATCATCGAAGCACTCCGGACAACAGAATCGCTTTGACATAGAACTCAGCCACAATAGTTGGCAAGCGTCTCAATGTGGTGCTTCATCGAGAGCTTTTTAATGTAACCGAGGCCTGGAAAATGGCCTTTAGCATGAAGGGCGCGAAATTCCTTAATCGCCTCGGTTTCGCGAATGTGGGAGGTGCCGCTATCTAGTTTTGCGATCAACTTTTCCAACGCCTGAGCGAACTTGCCAGCAGGGTCGGTTGGAGTGTCATTTGTATTCGAGACAAAATGATAGATGTACATGACATCGTCCTTGTCAGGATCGATGAAGGTTAAGTGGATCGCTACAGCATAAGCCGGGCCACCACTCTCGCTGTAAACGTCACCCGCAATCAGAAAGTCACCGAAGCCCGCCATACCAAGTTCACCACAAGTGACATGGAGGTCTGAAAATTCCTCTATAGGCGGATAATCGGCATTGCGCTGCCGCTTGAAGCCATCGCGCACGAGAATGCGCTTGCTCTGATCAAAATGCTTACGGTAGAGCAGCTTTGCATGGTCTTCGATGAAGACGTTGGTGAGGCTGGGCATGTCATTCTCCAGCACAACCGCCAGCGCCTTGGGGGCTGTAAATCCCCCGTGGACTAATACGGGACGATGATCGGCATGTTGGTCATAGCAGGCCATCACTTCGTCGGCATTCATGTCATTACGTAGCAAAATGCCTGCGGAGATATTATCAACGCCGCTAAAGTCTACTTGGAGGAGACCGGTGATACTCGCTCCGTCTTCCTTATGGTCACCGTGATAAGGGTTT
>NZ_JBQSWC010000068.1:0-3186 GCF_052376775.1 Halomonas sp. AOP43-A1-21
ATTGTAGCGACTGCAGCCTATGAGGTCGTTGACCAACAGTTTGCTGATGCCCAGGCCGAAGATGAGTACTGGATTGCCACGGCACAAGAAGGGGGCATGGAGTACATCGAACTATCCGACCAGCAACTGACCGAGTTGGCAAAACACGTGCGCGAAGAAGTATGGCAGCAGGCCGAGGATGAATTTGGTTCTGAGCTGATTCAGGAAATTCTCAGTCACACTCAACTGGAAAATTGATTATAAGGGCAGGGTCAGCGCTGACTCTGCCCTTGTTTTATATCCAGATCATTACGGAGCTGAGAAATACTATGATCATCTTCAAGTGCATTGATTGGCTGCTCGACAGAGTTATTACACCTATTGTGTCGATTATAGGGGTGTTTGTCGCATTAGCTTTTGTAGTAGGCATTATTGCACGTTCGTACTTAGGGATCGCTTTTTTCGGCATGGAAGAGTTGATTCTAATAGCCGTTATCTGGTTTTACATGCTGGGCGCTATGCTGGCATCTAAGGAAGGCGCTCATCTACAGGCAGACTTTATTCCGGTCATTGTTAAAAACGAGAAAGTTGTCGTGATCTTTCGTATTGCCGCCACCGTAATTTCTATCCTGATGGCGGGGCTTTTTATTTCATGGAGCAATGAGCTATTCCAGTGGGCCCTTAAGCGCAATCAGACAACACCTGTGTTCTCGATACCTATTTATGTTTCGCAGGCTAGTCTACTGATCGCCGCTGTTTTCATGACTCTATATCTGGTCAGGGATCTCGTTAATGAGATCCGGACTTTAAGTTGCCACAAGAAGAGTAGTACACCGGCTAAGCGGTAGTGCTATTTGAAGGAGTAGATTATGGGTGCTTTAATAGCCATTGCCGTGGTAGTTCTATTAATGTTAGTGGGTGTGCCAGTGGTGTTTTCATTCGCCGCAATGGTTGCAACATTAGCTTTCTTATATGATGTCGACGTAGCTTTTCTTGCCACAACAGGCTTTTCTTCGATTAACTCGATTATTCTTATTGCCCTGCCTTTATTCATCATGACCGGCTATCTTATGCAGTCGGGCGGATTGGCCGCCAGGCTGGTAGCATTTGTCGAAGCGCTGACTGGACGCTCCCGCTCTGGAATGGGATCGTCTATGGTTGTGGCTTGCGGTATTTTTGGGGCGATTTCCGGCACTGCCTCCGCCGCAGTGGCCTCCATAGGTTCCATTATGGTTGGCCCCATGCAAAAACATGGTTATGAAAAACCGTACATTGCCGGGCTGCTGGGCATCTCATCGCTATTAGGGCTATTGATACCACCTAGTATCACCATGATTCTTTACGCTATTGTGACCCGTCAATCGGTTGCTGCAAGCTTTCTTGCCACTATCGGCCCCGCCATATTATTGATATTTTTTCTATGCGTTTATAACGCGATTAGAATACGGCTGACACCAGGGATCGTCAGTGAAAAAATGCCGTTTAACGAACGAGCCAAGGCAATTGGTGATACCGGTTGGAAGGCCATTCCGGCCTTGATGCTGCCAATAATCATACTCGGTGGTATTTATGGTGGCATCTTCACTCCCACCGAAGCGGCAGCTGTTGCCGTAGTCTATGCCATTCCCGTAGGCATGTTCGTTTACAAGGGGCTCAATCTCAAAAAAGTCCTGCAGTGTATGGTGGCTGCTGCCACGACATCTGGGATCATAATCATCATTCTTTTCTTCTCGTTTATTGTCAGTCGTATCCTCACCCTGGAAGGTGTACCCCAGCAACTGACCACTTTCCTGCTGGACACATTTGAGAACAAGATTGTCATTTTACTGATGGTAAATGTGTTCCTGATCATGATCGGCATGATCATGGACGATGTGAGCGTGATTGCGATTGCCAGCCCTTTGTTAGTGCCGGTGGTAGCACAGCTCGGGATTGATCCGATCCACTTTGCAGCGATCATTGGAACCAGTGTGGTGATTGGTTGTAACAGTCCGCCCATGGCACCGATTCTTTTCATGTCGTGCCAAGTCACCGAGGTTGGTGTCTCTCAAGCGATCCGCCCCGCACTGAGCTTGATGTTATTTACCGCTCTGCCTGTAATGCTAATCACCACTTACTGGCCGCCATTAGCGCTTTATTTACCGAGGTTGCTCGGCTATGTAAGCTGATGTTTACTTGAAAAAACTGAAGTTTCTGAAGTGTGCCATTATTCTACGGCTAGATATTTTGAATGCCTAATGCCAGCGTAGACTAAACTATATTGATATAAATTATAAAATGCTTTTAATTAAAAAATGTTAGCCTTTATTTTTAATATAGTTAGTTATGGTGTCGCTATTGCGAGAGATTCAATATGAAAGATAACGTTTCAAGCTTATTGAAGAATAAGAATATGGCTTATCTCGCATCAGAAACTTCTCATGCTAGTGAAAAAAAAGTGAAGAGGATAGCTTTTTTATTGCTTGAAAATTTTTCTCTGATGGCGTTTACAGGCGCAGTTGATGCGCTGATCACCACTAACTTGATGAAGTCGAAAACGGTTTACGAGGTGTTAGTGGTGGGCAGTGAGGAGGGAGTGACTGTTTCTGACGTAGGTATCGAAGTTAAAAACGATATTTCTCTAGCGGCGCTGGATATTTATCATATGCCGTTGGATGTCTTGATAGTGTGCGGTGGGCTTCGGGTAAGGCCCAAAACGACAGCGCTTTTACGTAATAAGCTAAAAAGTGCTGACAGCCACGGAGTGGTGCTGGGGGGGTTGTGGAATGGAGCTTACTTTCTTGCAGAAGCAGGCCTATTAAATGGCTACCAGTGTGCCTACCACCCCGACGGGCGGGCAATGATGCTAGAAGAATTCTGGGAAGTATCAATATCGACCCGCAGCTTCATTGTGGACCGTAATCGGCTGAGCTGTGCAGGCGCTAGTAGCTCTTTAAGTATGATGCTAGAAGTCGTAAGAGCGGATTGCAGCAATGAGGTAGCCAGCGCCGTTGAAGAGATGCTTAGCTGTGATAAAGGGTTGGACTCGCCTGACATATCCACTATTTCGGTTGATCAGAATCAAACCCTGCCAGAAAAGCTCAAGACGTCCTTGCAGCTAATGAAAAATAATATCGAGGAACCTCTCTCCATCTCTGAAGTAGCGAACTGGGTCAATATTTCTAGACGTCAGCTAGAGCGCTTATTTTGTAACTACGTGAACGCTAG
>NZ_JBQSWC010000069.1:0-3153 GCF_052376775.1 Halomonas sp. AOP43-A1-21
CATCCGGTACTGGCATTGATGGCTCAGTGTATATCGCAGCAAGATGGTGGGGTTCTCCTAGGATACTGGGAGCAGGTATATGAGAGGTCAGACCCTATCCCGCTATCGTTTGCACAGCGCCGTCTGTGGATGTTATCTCAGCTGGACCCACATGGAACGCAGTATCTGATCCCGCTGCGCTTTACCTTGCATGGCCCACTTCAGCGTTCGCGCTTTGAGGCTAGTTTTGTTGAGTTGATCGAGCGCCACACGATCCTGCGCTCGTATATTGTGCAGGACAAATCGGGTCAGGCGTGCGTGGAGCTTGTCGATGAGGCGGTGCAATTGGCGTATGAGGATCTGCAAGGCTTCAATGATCCCGAGCGGCAGCAGCGTTTGGATCAGAGACTGCGCGATCAGGCGAGCACGACTCTGGATCTAGGCTGTCATGTACCATACCGGGCGGGGCTGATCCGACTGTCCTCGCAGGAACATGTGTTTTATCTGACGGTGCACCATGCGGTGCTTGATGGTGTGGCTACAGAGGTTTTGGTGCAGGAGCTGATGGCGCTGTACGCGGGGCAGTCACTGGCGCCAGTGGAGCATGATTACGTGCGCTACAGCCGCTGGGAGCAGAGCGAGGCGTTTGCGCAGCAAATAGAGCCGGGACTGTCGTACTGGAGCCGCCGTCTGAGCGATCTACAGCCGCTGGCGTTACCGTATATGGATATACATGCGAGCGATGAGACCAGCGGGCTGTATGCGCAACAGCTGAGTGAAGGGGAGCGGCAGGAGCTGCAAAAGCTGGCGCGAGATCATGGTGTGACCGCATTTACGGTATACGCGCTGGGGCTGCAACTGGTGCTGGGGCGGTTGCGCCAAGGTGGCGACGTGGCATTCGGGACGTACGCGGCCAATCGGGTGTATGCGCCGTTCTCACACACGGTGGGCACGTTCGTGAACCCGTTGGTGCTGCGTTTTAAATATGATGAGGGTGAGTCACTGAGTCAGGCGCTGGAGCGCACGCAATTGCAGGTGATGCAGGACTTTGAATGGCAGCATGTGCCGTTTGAACGGGTTGTGGAACAGCTGAATCCGCCGCGCGAGCCGGGGCGGCACCCACTGTTCGAAGTGGGCCTTGTGTGCAATGAGCAATTGTATCAGGCGCAATATGAAGTGCAAGGTCTGCGGTTGCAGCCGCAGGGCCTGGATGGTCGGGAAGGCGTGACGCATCGTACAGCGCTGGAGGTGTGGATCTCGCCGCAGTCTGAAGGTCTGGAGGTAGTGGCCACGTACGCGCAGGCGCGGGTGGGCGATCGCCTGGCGCAAGCGGTGATACAGGGGTTGTGCGAGGTATTACGTCAAATGTTGTGTGTGGAGCCGGCTCGGCAGTTGGGTCAGATAGGGTGGCAAACGGCGCAAGTGGCAAAGCAGGCTGATGTGTCGGTCTGGCAAGGAGATCGGCAGGAGTGGCCGGCCGGAACGCTGTGGTCACTGTGGCAGCAACAAGTCAAGCGTCAGGGCCCGGCGGTAGCGGTGTATGGCGATGAGGATCAGGCAGATGTCAGCTGGCAGCAGTTAAGTGATGGGGCCGAGGCGCTGGCGGTACACTTAGTACAGCAGGGGGTATGCGCGGGCGAAGTGGTGGCGGTGTTGCTGGAACACTCGCCGCAATTGGTGCAGGCGGTGCTGGGTGTGGTGCGCAGTGGTGCAGTGCTGTTGTTGTTAGAGCCGGGTGATCCGTCGCAACGGCACGTGGAATTGGTGGCCGATGCGGGTGTGCGTTGGATTATCAGCAATGAAGTGGACGAGGCGCAGGCGGCGGGTCTAGAGCAGCAGAACTGGGTGGCATTGCCCGAGGAGGAGCCACAGTTGCAAGCCTTGTTGGCCGAGCGCGAAGTGTTGTCTGGGCGTGTCGAGAGTGAAGTGCTGTATTGGGTGTATACCTCGGGTTCGACGGGTCAGCCCAAGGCAGTGCAGGGTAGTGTCCGAGGGTTTATAAACCGGCTGTACTGGATGGGTCGACAGTACGGGGTGCAGGCGGGTGAGCGAGCACTGCTCAAGACCTCGGTCAGTTTCGTGGATATTTATGGTGAGCTGCTGGGCAACCTGCTCGAAGGGGTGGCGCTGGTGGTGGCGAGTGATGCGCGCCGGCGCGATCCAGCGGGGCTGTTATGGCGCTTGCGCGAGGGCCAAGTGGATCGTTTGACTGTGACGCCCAGCCTACTGCAGGCGTTGTGCGAGCAGCTGGATCAGGATGGAGTGGCAGGCCAGGCAGTGGCACCGTTGTCGCTGCGGCTAGTGTTCAGCAGCGGCGAGGCACTGAGTTGGTCACTAGTGCGCCAGGCGCGGGCAAGCCTGGGCAGCGGATTGCGGCTAGTCAACGTGTATGGTTCCTCAGAAGTGAGCGCTGATGTGGCAGCCTATGAAGTAGGCCATGAAGAACAGGAGGACGCGAGTGTGGTCAGCGGGCTGGTACCTGTGGGCCAGCTGATGAGTAATGTTAAGGCACGGATCGTGGGCCAGGAAGGCCTGGTGCAGTGGCCGGGGTTGGTTGGCCGGCTGCAGCTTGGGGGGGTGGCACTCTCGCCAGGGTATGCGGGTAAGGCTCGGCGGGCCGAGTCGATGTTTTATGAAAATGAAGGTGAGCGCTGGTTCGACACAGGCGATGAGGTGATACGCAACGCACGGGGAGAGCTGATAGTACTGGGCCGTCGCGATGCGCAGGTCAAGTTGCGGGGCATCCGGATAGATTTGCAGGGACTGGATGTACAGGTTGCTGGAGTGGCCGGCGTGCGCCAGTCGTTGTCTGCGGTAATAGACACAGGCGGCGGGCCGGTGTTGGGTGTACTGGTGGTAGTGCAGGGCGGAGCGACGCAGCAGGCGGTGCGCGTTGCGTTGCAACAGCAACTGCCGGCCCCAATGGTGCCGGGAATTATTGAGGTGGTGCAACAGTTACCGCGGCTAAGTACGGGTAAGCCGGATCGCGGTCAGGCGGCGGCGCTGTTACAGCAGGCGTTGCAGTGCGAACAGGATGAGCAGCAGGCATTGACGCCATTGCAGCAGCGTATCGAACAAATCTGGCGCACGCTGTTGCAACGCGAGCAGCCGATCGGTGCACATCAGAACTTTTTTACACTGGGTGGCCACTCCCTCATGCTCGCTCGACTGGCT
>NZ_JBQSWC010000070.1:0-3121 GCF_052376775.1 Halomonas sp. AOP43-A1-21
GCAGTAGGAATAGTCATGGCACTATCATCAGAGCACAAGGCTTGGGCGAACATACTTCGCGAAAAGATTCCGGTTGGTGTTCGAGTCCACAATTATTGGGATGACGATGAGAGTCACAGTATTGCTATATTTTCAGGCCACATTGGCGAAGAACACTTTGCTTCGACTATAGGCCTGATGAAGGTAGAGCAGCAGAGTCATCAAGGAACTCCGGTCACAACGGAGGTGCTAATCGGGCGTAGAGGAACCGACCAGTGGCTCGGAAATCTAGCCTCCACTGTTGCCTTCTTCGCTCTGAAAGACGGTTGGAGAATCGCTCCCGGAATTATTTTTGAGCGGATGCTGGAGCTATATGACCCAAATACATCGTTACCCCATTTGATGTTTGTCCCGGTTTTTCAGTGGGACGATATGAACAGGGTAACCGTTGGGAAACAGACAATTTTTCCGCTTCTCGCTGTTCCAATCTCTGAGGAAGAGTTGCAACTCGTAGCGAATAGAGGATCTCAGGCATTAGAAAACCGTTGGGAGGCACTCAAAACAGATCTCTTCGATTGGTCACGGGAGAGCGTCGCATGAGGCCTAACCGAACGGTTAACCTGACGCCAAAAGCGTGCCGCTTTTGGTTACCTCAGTGTTATGTTTCAAGCGCTAGCCTATGGCGCTGAGGATAGATAGGTTTGTGTGGGGTCTAGCATGCTGCTTATGTGTTGTAGCTACAGTCTTCCTGTTTGTTCCTGCTTTAGCCAATTTTTATTTTGCATACGGCCGCTACTTTATTTATGTGGCTTTTATTATCGGCTTGGTGGCAATAGTATTAACGTGGTATCGCTCATACAGGCTACAAGGTTGGCGTAACCACGTAATGGCGGCAATTAAAACGGTTGTTCTTGTGATCGTGTTTTCTGCAGCTTGTATAATATTGATTGTTTCTCATAGCGGTATTTAGACATGAAACTTAACAAGTTGGTAAAACATCGTTTCGGGCCAAAAAATCGGACCTCCAATGGACTCGCTATCGCTCGCTGTTTAGCAAAGCGTTATTAATAAGAGACACGGAAAATGAGCAAATCTGTATGGCATATTTCAATAATCGCAGTGGTTCATTTCGCGCTCTTTATGATAATGTTTCTCCTGAGCTTCGGCCATGGAATGGAGCGATTTGAAACTGGCGATGAAATTTCACAAATAGAAAGCGTATTGCACATGACTTACCTTGTGCTTGCTTTCCCCTTAATTACTTTGACTTCATATCTGAAAAGCATGAGCTTTCCCGGTCTTTGGAGTTACGTGCCAATACTGGCTAACAGTTTCTTATGGGGATTCGCGCTTTCTAAGGGTATTCAAAAAATAGCAAAATCATAACAAATGCAAACAGCGGAGCGAATTTTTCGCTGGCACTACAAGTTGCCTGCTGCTGACGTTATGTGGTTTAAGGTGTTCCGTATGGCATTCAGTGAATTAGAAAAGGCCGAACTGCTGGAGGTAAAAGGCGTTGGGCCTATGGTAGTTAAGCGCTTCGAAGAAATAGGAATAGATTCATTTTCCGAGCTGGCGAATTATGAGCCAAAAGAAATAGCCGAACTGGTAGCGTCGATGCTAAGAACTACATGCTGGAAGAATAGCCCTCAAGCATTATCGGCAGTGTAATCTGCTATAAAAAGGGCTCGGCAAGGCCTGTAGTGGCTTACGCTCACATAACAAGAACGCTACGGAAAACTTACTTGCTAGCGCTCCTCAATTTCTGCAGAGCGCGGCATTACACCTCTATAGGAATAATCATTGAGCGATAATTGGACGGAAGAAGAGCTGAAAGGGGCAGTGGAAGCATATGTTCAGATGCATTTTGACCAAGCCAATGGAATTTCCTTCGTTAAAAAGCAAATCTATTCTCAACTTGCTGAACGTTTTGGACGTACTGAGAAGTCTTTCGAATATCGAATGCAAAATATCTCGTATGTCTACTCGCTTATGGGACGCGAGTGGGTTTCAGGGCTAAAGCCAGCTAAAAATGTTGGTTCTAATAACGCGGCTGTAATCGAAAAGCTCATATCAGAAGCCGAAGGTCAAAATTTTCCTAAGGTTGCCGAGTTCGAAACGCAGGTTATATCGTATAAGTCAAAGGAAAGCCTTAGCAAACCAGACGGCATCAAAGAGCCAGAAAAAATATATACACAAGTCACAAACTACAGCAGAGATCCAAAGGTTAAAGCATGGGTCCTTAAGGAAGCGGCTGGTATATGTGAGAGCTGCGGTTCTGATGCACCATTCACAACAGCTGAAGGTGAACCTTTTCTTGAAGTTCATCATCTTCGTCGCCTTGCAGACGGTGGCTCTGACACAGTAGAAAATGCTATCGCTTTATGCCCAAATTGCCACCGAGAAATGCACTACGGAATTAATAAATCTACATTGGTTACTTCAATGTATAACAAGCTAACCAGACTTGTAGTTGAGTAAAATTATAACGAGTCAATCAACTTCGCGCCTACTGCGTCGGACGCAGCGGAGCAGCGCTAGTTATTGATGCGTTAAATAGGAGGAGGTAACCATGGATGACAAGTGGAAGCGCGGTTAAGTAATTATTTTAAATTGATTTTATTCTGTCGCGCATCCGGCGTGCTCATACTGGCGAACATATAATTCGAGTTCTTCCCGGTTGAAGGAATTCTAACCGGGGAACTCTGCCGACACTGGCTGTCCGTAATATTCCATGTTCTTTAATTCGACTGGCATTTGACTCCTGTCATCAGGCCCGCGAGATCTTTGCGCAGGGCAGTCCGCCTCAGTAATGACCGAACGAACACAGCCTTTTCGACGCCCAAGCAGCCAGCTTGCCCACAGCATCACCCGTGATGTCGTAGCCTTTGACGTTCTCGGGCGTGTCACTTAGGCCGTAGCCGAGCAAATCGCAGACACGATGACGAGATAGTGGTGGTAAAACACGATAAAGTTACTTCTGACGCTGACCCAGGTGCTACTGAAGATAGGCTGACGTCGTAACTTCAGGGCTAGTGGCTAAACTTCCACGTTAATACGTAAACGCGCCACTAACCACATCTTCTCAAGCTGAGTTTTGCTGACCACACTGAGGTTTCTTCATCCAGGAGACCCTCATGAA
>NZ_JBQSWC010000071.1:0-2939 GCF_052376775.1 Halomonas sp. AOP43-A1-21
TGCGACCAGACCCCTTGGGTGTTATAGGGTCAAGCCTCACGGGCCATTAGTACACGTTAGCTCAACACCTTGCAGTGCGTCCACACCGTGCCTATCAACCAGCTGGTCTCGCTGGGCCCTTCAGGAGGCTCTAGGCCTCAGGGATGTCTCATCTTGAAGGGGGCTTCCCGCTTAGATGCTTTCAGCGGTTATCCCGTCCGACCATAGCTACCCGGCAATGCCACTGGCGTGACAACCGGAACACCAGAGGGTCGTCCACTCCGGTCCTCTCGTACTAGGAGCAGCTCTTCTCAAACATCCAACGCCCACGGCAGATAGGGACCGAACTGTCTCACGACGTTCTAAACCCAGCTCGCGTACCACTTTAAATGGCGAACAGCCATACCCTTGGGACCGACTTCAGCCCCAGGATGTGATGAGCCGACATCGAGGTGCCAAACACCGCCGTCGATGTGAACTCTTGGGCGGTATCAGCCTGTTATCCCCGGAGTACCTTTTATCCGTTGAGCGATGGCCCTTCCATACAGAACCACCGGATCACTAGAACCTGCTTTCGCACCTGCTCGACGTGTCTGTCTCGCAGTCAAGCACCCTTATGCTCTTGCACTCAATGCACGATGTCCGACCGTGCTGAGGGTACCTTCGTGCTCCTCCGTTACTCTTTGGGAGGAGACCGCCCCAGTCAAACTACCCACCACACACTGTCCTCGATCCGGATAACGGACCTGAGTGAGAACGCCAATGATGCCAGGCTGGTATTTCAAGGTTGGCTCCCTTCGAACTGGCGTCCGAAGTTCAAAGCCTCCCAGCTATCCTACACAGGCAACATCAGCGTCCAGTGTGAAGCTATAGTAAAGGTTCACGGGGTCTTTCCGTCTAGCCGCGGGTACACCGCATCTTCACGGCGATTTCAATTTCACTGAGTCTCGGGTGGAGACAGCGTGGCCATCATTACGCCATTCGTGCAGGTCGGAACTTACCCGACAAGGAATTTCGCTACCTTAGGACCGTTATAGTTACGGCCGCCGTTTACCGGGGCTTCAATCAAGAGCTTCGCCCGAGGGCTAACACCATCATTTAACCTTCCGGCACCGGGCAGGCGTCACACCCTATACGTCCGCTTGCGCGTTAGCAGAGTGCTGTGTTTTTAATAAACAGTTGCAGCCACCTGGTATCTTCGACCGGTTCGCGCTTAGGAAGCAAGTTCCATCACGCTATGCCGGCGTGCCTTCTCCCGAAGTTACGGCACCATTTTGCCTAGTTCCTTCACCCGAGTTCTCTCAAGCGCCTTGGGATTCTCACCCTGACCACCTGTGTCGGTTTGGGGTACGGTCGCACATAATCTGAAGCTTAGAGGCTTTTCCTGGAAGCGTGGCATCAATGACTTCCTGACCGTGGTCAGTTCGTCTCGTCTCTCGGCCTGTGAGGGTCCCGGATTTACCTAAGACCCAAGCCTACTGACTTTCACCAGGACAACCAACGCCTGGCTCACCTAGCCTTCTCCGTCCCCCCATCGCAATTATGTCCGGTACGGGAATATTAGCCCGTTTCCCATCGACTACGCGTTTCCGCCTCGCCTTAGGGGCCGACTCACTCTGCTCTGATTAGCATCGAACAGAAAACCTTGGTCTTCCGGCGGGGGAGTTTTTCACTCCCCTTATCGTTACTCATGTCAGCATTCGCACTCGTGATACCTCCAGCAAGCTTCTCAACTCACCTTCATTGGCTTACACGACGCTCCTCTACCGCTCATCCTAAAGGATGAACCCGTAGCTTCGGTACCTGGTTTAGCCCCGTTACATCTTCCGCGCAGGCCGACTCGACTAGTGAGCTATTACGCTTTCTTTAAAGGATGGCTGCTTCTAAGCCAACCTCCTAGCTGTCTGAGCCTTCCCACATCGTTTCCCACTTAACCAGGATTTGGGGACCTTAGCTGACGGTCTGGGTTGTTTCCCTTTTCACGACGGACGTTAGCACCCGCCGTGTGTCTCCCACGCTCGCACTCACCGGTATTCGGAGTTTGCCTCGGGTTGGTAAGTCGGGATGACCCCCTAGCCGAAACAGTGCTCTACCCCCGGCGGTGATACGTGAGGCGCTACCTAAATAGCTTTCGAGGAGAACCAGCTATCTCCGGGCTTGATTAGCCTTTCACTCCGATCCACAAGTCATCCAAATCTTTTTCAACAGATCCTGGTTCGGGCCTCCAGTTGATGTTACTCAACCTTCACCCTGCTCATGGATAGATCGCCCGGTTTCGGGTCTATATCCAGCGACTGTGTCGCCCAGTTAAGACTCGGTTTCCCTACGGCTCCCCTATACGGTTAACCTCGCCACTGAATATAAGTCGCTGACCCATTATACAAAAGGTACGCAGTCACAGAACAAGTCTGCTCCTACTGCTTGTACGCACACGGTTTCAGGATCTATTTCACTCCCCTCTCCGGGGTTCTTTTCGCCTTTCCCTCACGGTACTGGTTCACTATCGGTCAGCCAGGAGTATTTAGCCTTGGAGGATGGTCCCCCCGTCTTCAGTCAAGGTTTCTCGTGCCCCGACCTACTCGATTTCACATGATCAGATTTTCGACTACGGGGCTATCACCCGCTACGGCCAGACTTCCCAATCTGTTCGTCTAATCAGTCACATGCTTAAGGGCTGGTCCCCGTTCGCTCGCCGCTACTAGGGGAATCTCGGTTGATTTCTTTTCCTCAGGGTACTTAGATGTTTCAGTTCCCCTGGTTCGCCTCATACACCTATGTATTCAGTGCATGATACTGACCTTATGGTCAGTGGGTTTCCCCATTCAGAGATGTCCGGGTCACAGGTTGTTGCCACCTCACCGAACCTTATCGCAGGCTACCACGTCTTTCATCGCCTCTGGCTGCCTAGGCATCCACCGTGTGCGCTTCATTGCTTGACCCTATAACCCGAAGGAGTCTGG
>NZ_JBQSWC010000072.1:0-2869 GCF_052376775.1 Halomonas sp. AOP43-A1-21
TTTACAATCACAATAGCGTGCCCACCGGCGTCGCATATTGCAGTCAAGGTCTTCTTAAGACTATTAAGCGACTCCCTTACTGGTTCAATTACAGGTACAAAACTCTTTTCAGCGAGTAATTCTGACATTTCGCGAATAGTAATGAGTTCGAATTGTTTTCCGCGGAAGTATGGATAATACATACGTATGTCAGCTCCAAGTCATAGCTCGATGTAGCGGAGTCTTAATGGCATCGATCAGTCTCGAATGATCCGAACGACGCACCGATATAGACAGCGCCGCAGCTTGCAAGGACTTAGGCAAACTATCAACGAAGTCGCTTAGTAGTGCAAGATTGCGCGTCCGTTTGAGCGTACGCACCATCTCTGCATGTAACGCAACCGGGTCTAGCTCAGCGAAAAAGGCTCGCAACATCGCATGTCTCTGCGTATTGGGAACCTCCGGCACTATAACACCCATTGCTTGCAAAATTGTGATAGCTTCAGCCATGCGCAACGACTCAAAAACGGTTACTGGGCAGATTCGCGCCGGGCAGTCTACCGCTTCGCGCACCGTTGTGATTCGATAGCGGTTTGAAAGGCACATTACACCTACATCGCTCGGAACCGTTCGCATTATTCCTGCTACATGACCTTCACTAGCGATCACATTCACTTTGGCGAAAACTCGTTTGTAATCCTCGACTTGATGGTCAAGGCGTGCAAGAGAATCACGCTCCGACTTGATTTCATAGACGGTGGCAGTGCCATTCAAAATGACGAGATCAGCCTTACTACTGCCTGCACGAAACTCATTGAGCATCGAAGCTGTGCGCAGGGAATGTTTTCCCATTAACACTTTCTGGCTAATCGCTGCTCGATAGATATATTCGTCGCGCTGTCCCACGACCTTTAAAATCTCGAATGCAGAGTCGAATGTATCGCCCACAGTCCCATATGGGTCGGCATGCTCAAGCAGATTGGCTTGCCCGAGCAGCCGACGGAATAAGCTAGATTGGCCTTTTTTCGCCATCTCGCGGAAAACAGCGGCGGAGAACAGTCGAGTCAAGGCGGACAGTTGCGATGTACTATAAATGTTCCTTCTCCTACTTAAGCCGTCCACTTCGAACCAAGCAGGGTGCATAAGTAATAACCTCCCCCCGCCTCTAGCAAGAACGGCAGCATCCTTTTCCACCGTTCAGAGCCACAATTTCATCCTTACCTATCTTCAATACTAAGCGTAGACCCAGCATTAAAGATTTTTTGCCAGGTTACATAAATGGCATCCCATGCAAATATTAAGCTGGTACTCACTCCCACTCAATTATTAAAATATATAAAAATTCCTTATATATCAATATCTTAATTACTAGACGGTTTCACAATACCATGAATAATGCCATGTCGCGCATCTAAGATCAGTCAAGATTCCACGAGCCGCCGCGATATTGGTATGCACCATTGAGGATGCCTGCCAGCCAAACAGGAACAGTCGCGCTCTTGAACCCGCCGAACTGAACCAGTTGCTCGCCCTCGGTGTCCAGCATCGCCACCGGCAGCTCGGGCAGCATGCCCGTACCAATTCCACTGGGCGGAAACACGTTGCCGAAATCACGCTTCAACAGCAGGCGCGACGTGGCCTTGCCTAAAGTCATGAATGTCTCCTTGCGGACCAGCCAGTAGCACTCAACGCCCGATGCAGTGTACCGCTCCTGACGACGTGTGAAGTCGCGTAGATGCTGGTAGGAGCGTTGCAGCTCGATTACGATGGTGCGACCGGAAACCGAAAAGAGAACATCAGCCTCCCACTTGTCGCCGCTTGGTGATCGGCCCGGCACCTCGTCGCGGTTCTCGATACCCATGCCGGTTAAGGCGGCCATCACTGCGGTCTTACCCGACTTATGCCATTTTGTCTCGGGCGCAGTACTGCACTCGTCCGACAGATGGGCGAAGAAAGGCAAGCCATTGATGCTTGTCTTGAGTACTGCCGGTGCCTTGCAGCAAGGCATCATGAAGTCACCTAACTGCGCCGCCGCCTTCAACGCCTCCCACTCGGCGCCGGGAATAGAAGCCGCATCCACCGGCCGACCATCGCGGGTCCAAGCTGCTTGCGTCATAGTTGCCTCGTTGCAGAGCCGGAACGCGTGCAATCGTCCCCGAACGCCTCGTGCATCTGCCGCAACAGAATTGCCAGCTCGTCCGGGTTGCCGTCGCGACGGACTTCGGCAAGCAACTCCGCCGCATAAGTCGGATCGGCCCGGAATTGCTCGGCCATCGCCTCTCTATGTGGTCTGTCTTTCATTTGATGCCATTCTCCTAGCCAAGGTCATGATATCTGCACCATCCTTACCCCGATAATAGACGTCTATTCGTCCTCCATCACCTTTTCGTAGGTACAGCCCCGTCTGATAGAGGCCTCTTGGATTGTGAACTTCGGGCCTAATTCTATCTGTAGCGCATGCATACGCAGACCAAAGAAATCGAAATGTTGAAGGTCTGTCTTTAATTCATCAATAAATGTAGATTTATAGGCGTTTGCATCAAACCCTTGAAACGGCACTCCAGCCGTATCCAATGCAGCAAAAACTCTCGAAACCGCAGAATTAAATATCGGCAACAAGTCCAAATACACCTGCTTGGTAGGATAGCGATCTTTTTTTGCTTTGGCCCACACTCTCTCGAAGGCAAGGCCATTTTCCAGAGTGATAAATCTAGATAAAGCATTGCTCTTACCCATTGGATTTATGTGCACCGATTCACGACGTGGGTCGAGGCGACGGTAATGACTCCAACTTATTGATAGTGTTTTATGTTCAGATAATGCCCGATGACTTTGTCATGCAGCTCCACCGATTTTGAGAACGACAGCGACTTCCGTCCCAGCCGTGCCA
>NZ_JBQSWC010000073.1:0-2724 GCF_052376775.1 Halomonas sp. AOP43-A1-21
GAAGCCGCGGGTCTTTAGGGCTTCCAGAAAGCGCTTGTATACCGCGCTAACACTTTCACCGGCTTGCATTGCGATCATGCGCTTAGCGTCTCCAGCGCCTGTTCAATAAGGCTTAGACCTTCTTTTAATATTTCTGGCTCAGTGGTGAGCGGCGGCAATAAACGTAGAATATTGCGTTTGCGTCCGCTGGGCATCAGCAGAACGCCAGCGTTACGTCCGGCGGTCAATAGCGCCGTCAGATGCTCAGCGCCTGTGGCATTTTGAGTATCGTTAAAAACAATACCCCGCATCGAACCAACGCCCGTCATGGCTCCCAGCATAGGAAAGCGGCCGCTTGACTGCCACGCCTGGTAAGCTTCAACTATCAGTGCTTCCTGCTGCTCTCCCCAGCAGGCAAGCGCCTCTTCCTGCATGATGTCCATGACGGCCAGTGCGGCTGCGCATGCCACTGCATTGCCTGAGTATGTGCCACCCAGCGCACCTTTGGGTAACGCATCCATTAGCTCTGCCCGCCCCGCTAACGCCGCTAGCGGCAACCCAGAGGCGATGCTTTTGCCCATCAACAGAAGATCTGGCTCAACGCCCAAGTGTGAAAAGCCGAAACGCTTACCACTGCGCCCGAATCCTGATTGAATTTCGTCAAATATCAGTATGATGTTGTGTTGATTACAGATTTCACGCATTGCCGTGGCGAACTGAGGGCACAATAGGCGAAAACCACCTTCTCCCTGGATGGGCTCAACGATCATGCAAGCCACTTCATCGGCGGGTATTTCAACTTCAAATAGCCGCTCCAGCGCGGCAAGCGCCTGCTCATCGGTCACACCGCTATCACGGCTCGGGAAAGGTAGGTGATAGACAGGCCCCGGTAAGGCGCCAAGGCCTGACTTGTACGGTTTAACCTTGCCATTCAAGTTCAAGGCGGCCAGCGTTCGGCCATGAAAAGCATCGTCGAAGGCAATAACTGCTTGTCGACCGGTGACACCTCGAGCAACTTTGAGAGCGTTTTCGGTTGCTTCTGCACCGCTATTGGTGAGCATGCAGGAGAGCGGATAGGAGACCGGTACAAACTGGTTTAATGCGTCTACTACCGATAGATAACCCCGATGTGGCACTGCATTAAATGCAGAATGCATTAACGTTTCTACCTGGCTTTGAACGGCTTCCACTACTGCCGGATGGCTATGACCAAGGTTAAGCACGCCGATGCCGCCGATAAAATCGATATAGCGCTGGCCTGATTCATCCCAAACCTCCGCATTACGCCCGCGGGCTATACAAATAGGGTGTAAAACGCCTAACGCAGCACTTACATGAGGAAGATCCATTGCCATTGCTTTTCTGCCATTCAGGGTGAATGACGCTATCAAAGCAAATTATCAGGCGAGATCACAAACGAAAAAAAACGCCTAATGCATGCCATATTGGAATGGATGAATCACCAAGCGCTTAATGATCAGGCAGTGACGTTACTGATCGGCGAAAAAGGAATGTATATTTTACTGCCTGGAGCTTATAGGCCTTCCAACAAACGCAGGATCATCTGCGGCTGCTGGTTGGCCTGAGCGAGTATCGACATGCCCGCCTGCTGGAGAATTTGCGCACGGATCAGGTTCGATACTTCTTTGGCATAATCGGTATCCTGAATGCGCGACTGGGCCGCCGAAAGGTTGACGATGTTGTTATTAAGCCCATCGATCACGCTTTCAAAACGGTTTTGTACCGCGCCAAAATAGCTGCGCTGACGATCCAGTTGCTTAATGGCCTCATCAAGCTTGTCCATGGGGTTTTCAGTGGCATTGTCTTTAAGCACGCTGAAGCCATTAAGGCCTAATGCATCAAGGCTCATGGCCGCCATACGCACGCTGATGGTATTGCCTGCATTGGCCCCCACCTGAATATTAAGGCTGCGCGCCTCCCCGATCAGGTTAATACCGTTGAAGTTGCTCTGCTCTGCGATGCGGTCGATTTCCTCCATCCGCTGGTCGATTTCATCCTGAATTGAGGACAGGTCGTCAGGCGTATAGGTACCGTTGCCCGCCTGAACACTTAGCTCACGAATCCGCTGCAGATTGTCGTTGATCTGATTAAGCGAGCCTTCAGCCGTTTGTACCAGCGAAATCCCGTCGTTGGTATTGCGGATAGCCTGATGCATGCCGCGGATTTGCGAACCCATTCGATTGGCGATCGCCTGCCCGGCCGGATCGTCCTTGGCGCTATTAATACGCAAGCCTGACGATAGCCGTTGCATGGAGGTCTGTATCGCCTGCTGACTGTTGCGCAAATTATTTTGCACCAGCAGCGAGGTTAGATTGGTATTCAGGCTAAACAATATAAACCCTCACAGGGGAGAAGCTCGGCGCTTGCTGACTAGCGACCATAGAGTTATCGGCCTGAGCGGATAAATCGTTAACCTTTTTTTGTCATTAAAGAACGTCCGCTGACGGTAAGCACCTCATCAACAGGGAGCCGGACGTAGTCGTATTCAAGGTATCCCTGGTCGAGCAGTTCACCATTCCACGCCACAATATCCAGATCCATGGTGCGAGGGCCTGATTTGTTCGGGCCATGCACGCGCCCCAAGCGGTTTTCTACCGTCTTTAAATAGAGGCGAAACGCTTCATAGGTCAGCGCCGTACGAATCAATAGTGCGGCATTGAGAAAATCAGGTTGATCTAAAAAGCCCACCGGCGGCGTGCGAATGGCCTGAGAGTGTGCCACTAG
>NZ_JBQSWC010000074.1:0-2686 GCF_052376775.1 Halomonas sp. AOP43-A1-21
GTAAGCGTTCATTCTAAGACGTCCTGCCGCCCGGCTGACATTCGCCCTACAGTAACCTCACATTTGCCCACACGAGGTTACCCCCATGAGAAAGCACCGCACCCCGGAACAGTGGCAGGCCCTGGTTGACCAGCATCGTGACAGTGGTCTGTCAGCTTCGCAGTTTTGTAAACAAGAGAACATTGGCTATTCCAGCTTCTGCAACTGGCGAAAGCGCCTGTCCGATCAGCCGACCGATAATTCGACAGACTCTGGAGAAGCCAGCTTTCTCGATTTGTCGTCACTGATGGGCACGTCGCCATCATCCGGCTTAGGCTGGAATATTGTGCTCAGCCTGGGTAACGGCGTCGAGCTACGGCTGAGCCAGAACGGATGATCGGGCTCGATAGCCAGGCGCGCATCTGGCTATGTACCGAACCCACAGACATGCGCAAATCCTTCCGGGGCCTGAGCGCCCTGGTTCGGAATCAGTTGAAGCACGACCCGCTCAGTGGCCAGTATTTCGTCTTCGTCAATCGTCGCAAGACCCAGATGAAGATGCTGTACTTCACCGCCACCGGTTATTGCCTGTGGGCCAAGCGCCTGGAGCAGGGCCAGTTCCGGGTGCCGTTATCCGCCTCCGGGCAGCGAGCCCTGACCCTGACGGATCTGCAACTGCTGATCGATGGCATCGAGGTGCAGAAATATCGCCAGTTCAAGCGTTTTCGAGGGGTATAGAAGGCCGACTTTCGATATAATATCGGCCATGAATTCAACCGCTTCCGCTCCTTCTTCCAATGCACCTTCCTACTCGGCTCTGGCCGAGGAGAATGCCGTGTTGCGGGAGCAGTTGGGAGCCCAGGCAGAAGCGATTCGTCAGCTGACGCATCAACTGGACTGGTTCAAAAAGCAGCTGTTCGGTCCCAAATCCGAGAAGCAGGTGTTCGATCTTCCCGGGCAGGACAGCTTGTTCCAGCCAGAGGAAGCGCCGCTACCGGCGCCGCCTGCTGACGAAGAAGAACGCCCCATCAAGGCCTATCAGCGTGGCACCGGCAAGAAGCAGCGCGACGATGGCTGCCTGAACGACACCGGTCTGCGCTTTACCTCTGATGTGCCGGTGGAAGTCATAGAGTATCTGCCGCCAGAGCTGACAGGGCCGGAGGCCGATCAGTACGAAGTAATCGGCAGTAAGACCACCTACCGGCTGGCCCAGCGGGCCTCCAGTTACGTGGTGCTGAAGGTGGAGCGCCCGGTGTTCCGGCGCAAGGGGAGTGACAAGCCCATCACCACGCCGGCCCCGTTCAACGTGCTGGACAACAGCCTGGCCGATGTCAGTCTGCTGGCCGGGTTGCTGGTGGACAAGTTCCAGTTCCACCTGCCGCTGTACCGTCAGCACCAGCGCATCCAGCAAGCCGGTATCACAATCAGCCGCAGCACCCTGACCAATCTGGTCAAGCGCGTGATCGACCTGCTTCGGCCCATTGTGGATGCCCAGACCGACAACGTGCTGCGCAGTCGGGTGCTGGCCATGGATGAAACGCCGATCAAGGCCGGTCACCAGGGTCGGGCGGGCCCGCAAAAAGGCAAGTTGAAATCCGGCTGGTTCTGGCCGTTATACGGCGATGCCGACGAGGTGGTGTTCACCTACTCGAACAGCCGTGGGCGTGCCCACATCGAAGCCATCCTCAGCGAATCGTTCAACGGCACGCTGATCAGTGACGGCTACGCGGCCTATGCCCGCTACGCTGCTGCCCAAGAGAACGTCACCCACGCCCAGTGCTGGGTGCATAGCCGCCGTTATTTTATCGAGGCGCAGAAGGATCACCCGGAAACCGTCACCGAGGCCCTGCAACGAATCGCAGCGCTGTACCGGAATGAAGAAACCATCAGAACCCACGGGCTGACTGGCGAGAAGAAACGTCAGTACCGGTTGGAACACTCGAAACCGGTCGTTAGCGGCTTCTTCCAGTGGTGCCGGGATCAGTTGGCGTCAGGCGGCCTGGTGCCGAGCGATCCACTGACCAAAGCTCTGAACTACGTGCTCAGCCGGGAAGCCAGCCTGAGCGTATTCCTGGAAAACCCAGACGTGCAGCCAGACACCAACCACCTCGAGCGGGCACTACGCCCCATTCCCATGGGCAAGAAAAACTGGATGTTCTGCTGGACTGAATTGGGGGCGGAACACCTGGGCATCATCCAGAGTCTGATCAGCACCTGCAAGCTGCACAATATTACCCCCTACACTTACCTGGTGGACGTGCTGCAACGCATCAGCCAGCATCCGGCCAGTGACGTCAGCGACCTGACGCCTCGTCTCTGGAAAACCCGGTTCGCCGAGAATCCGCTACGGGCGCTGATCGATCCACGCCATCCTGACCGACAGAACAAACAGCCGGAGGCCACCGTTCATGCGCATTGACGACATGAGCATCGACCAGTTGCTGGAACTGAATCAATACATCTGCCGGCGAATTGATGAACTGCGTGACCGGGAGAACCTCCAGGCGCTGAGCCAGTTGCGGGTGGGCCTGAAAGTGACCTTCGAGAGCCGGGAAGGCCCCGTGCTGGGGATTGTCACCAAGATCAACCGCAAGAGCGTGATCGTGCTGGATGAGGATGGCAGGAAGCAGTACAAGGTCTCGCCGGAGTTATTGAGACCTCTCCGGGACGTGAAGTAGGTCAACTACGTCTTGGAATGAACGCTTAC
>NZ_JBQSWC010000075.1:0-2578 GCF_052376775.1 Halomonas sp. AOP43-A1-21
CAATCTGACCGCCAGCAATGAGTCCCCTCCTAGCATGAAGAAGTTATCCTGCGCACTATTCACCTGTACGCCTAGCAACTGCTCCCATAACTGGCCCAGCTCACGCTCGCCCTCTCTGAGCTCGCGCGACTGCGGATGCTGAGTTCGCAGCTGCTTCGCCGTCAGGTCTCGCAATTCCTCCATATCCACCTTGCCATGGCCCGTCAGCGGCAACTGATCCAGTTGTAACCACACCCCCGGTACCATCGCAGATGGCAACTGCGCCGCCGCCTGCTCATGCAGACGCTCGCGCGACTGCGGCTGCTCTCCTGGCTGCAACACCAGCGCCGCCGCCAGCCTTAACTCATACACATACACCAGCGCACGACGTACCTGCGGCCAACCCTCCAGTACCGACTGCACCTCCCCACTCTCGATTCGGTTACCCCGCACCTTGAGCTGACCGTCCGCCCTACCCACAAACTCGATCTGGCCGTCCGGATGGTAATACCCTAGGTCCTGTGTCAGATACAAACGCTCACCCGTCTGCACATCAAATACAAACCGCTCGGCCGTCAGAGCCACATCGTTTACATACCCCCGTGCTAACGAGATCCCGCTACAATACATTTCTCCCGTCACCCAGTCAGGACACGCCTGCATCCGCTCATCCAGGATCCGATAACCGCAATTAGGCAGCGGAACCCCATAGGGCACACTGCGCCACTCATCTGACAGCGGACCGACCGGCGCCGATATATTCCACATCGTCGTCTCCGTGGGACCGCCCACGCTGTACAACCGCGCCTGCGGCGCCGCCAACATCAACCTCTCATATAAACGGCCCGCTACCCAATCTCCACCTACCAGTACTGTTCGCAGACTCTCATACCGCCAATTGCTCACCTGGCCCCATGACAGCAACATCTCTACCGCCGCCGGCACACTCACCCAGCAGTTCAGCGCATACTCATGCACCAACTCACTCCAGCATTGCGGATCCGTGCGTTTGGCTTGCTCTGGCAACACCAGCAATCCACCCGACAGCGGCACGCCCAACACGTCATACACTGACATGTCATGGTGCAATGCCGTCAAACCTAGCGCTCGCACTGGATACGAAAATACAAAGCGCTTCGCACTCTGATCCAGCGCATTGAGCACTCCTGCTTGCTCGATCTGCACCCCCTTTGGCTGACCCGTCGAGCCCGATGTGTACATTACATATACTAGATCCTGACCTGTCGTCTGCCAGCCCGCCAGCTGCTCATCGGCCAGCACCGTAGAGTGGCAATAGCCAGCCTGCCACTCATCAATACGCAGTGTCTCGAACTCTGGCGAGACCTGCGATTGCGTCTGTGCATCCACCAGCACTTGATTGACCCCCGCATCACGTAGAATCGAGTCCAGTCGCGCCTGCGGCTGCGCCAGATCAAGCGGTAGGTAGGCTGCCCCTGAGGCCAGCACCCCATATACTGCCACCAATTGCTGCACTCCTTTGGGCAGCAATACTCCTATTAGCGGCTGCACTTTCCCGTCATTTTTCAATGACGAATCATTCAATAGCTGCAGATAACTACCCAGTTGTGCGCTCTGTGCATGCAGTTGCCCATAAGTTAGGCGCTCGCTACCACACACCGCCACCAGCTGATCATCATCGGCACGCTTGTCCATATTTTCCACGAACTGACGATACACCGGCCGGCTGTCGTACGCCTGCCTCTGATCATTGAGCTTCGCGCGCACCGCCTTCTGTTCGTCAGGCAAATCCACCGCCTGTTGCGACTGCAGCAACGCTTCACAACGCTGCGGTACACACAGACCTTGCAGCAATACGCACCAGGCCGTAAACATCTGCTCTATCACACCCGGATGGAAACGCGAGGCTACGTAATCCCAGTTCACATACAGACCATCGCTCACAAAATAATACTGACAGTCCAACCATACTTGTGGCGTCTGCGTGATCTCCCGCGTCAAACTCCCGAAACGTTCCAGGGTGAATCCGTCAGCAGCCGAGGTGAACACGATCGGCATCGCCATCGTCTCCACACGACCATTCAATCGTGATATTTCTCTTAGAAGTCGCACGCCAGACACACGACTGTGATCAAGCGCCTGCCACAAATCTTCCTGGATCCGCTTGAGCCGATCACCCAGCGTAGCGCCTTGCTGCCGATCCACACTCAGCAACGAGAACGTCGCAAACTCGCCCATCACTGAATTGATCTGCTCATGCACCTGCGGACGGTTAAAGCGTGGTATGTTCAGAGTAAATCGTGGCGTACTGCTCCAGCGCCCCAGCACTTCAGCATACGTGCCTAGTAATAAGCCATTGACCGTCATCCCCAGCGACTGCGCTAGCTCGCGCAACTGCTGCGTCTGCTGCGCATTAAATTGATGCGCCTGACGCTCAAAATGGCCCAACTCCAGTGCAAGCTCACTTCTGACCGGCAACGCCGGCGGACCCGCCAGGTCCGCCACACGTTCACGCCAGTACGCCAGCTCCGACTCATAGGCATCTCCCTGTTCCTGCTGTCGCGACCACAATACATAATCGCGAAACGTCAGCTCCAGCGGCGCCAGTTCAGTCTCAGGA
>NZ_JBQSWC010000076.1:0-2490 GCF_052376775.1 Halomonas sp. AOP43-A1-21
GTACGGCTCCTATGAAAAGACACCAGCACCGTCGAAAAACACAGCGTCTCCACCGGATGCTTAAACTTACGATTCTCACCCCAAAAAACACATACGCTTCTTTTTAGCTGCTGCGGCCGATCAGGTGACTCATCACGTATCCTCAAGGTTCACCCGATGCCTGCTCCAACGAAAGATGCAGATTTTCAGCCCCTTCTTCGCAGTTCTAGTCTGGTGCCTGGTGCCACTGAACATAAGTTTTAAGCGTCTCAGTAGTCGCTCCACCTGCCATACACGTTACGACCGGGACATCAACGATCAAGCATCAAGGTATCTTGAAGTTGAAGGCTGAAGGACTTGCCCATCGAAGCTCGCGTAAATCCGCCACGTTGTCGGTAGCAGCCGTTGAAGAGGGAAGCCCCACCCATTAGGGCGGGGAGCAGTTACCTCATCACTTCTTGCACAGCGAGCAAATCGAAACTGTTGCCTATCTCACCCAAAGTCGCGAAGTCCTTACCGTAAATCCACCCTATGTGCTTAATGTTACAGGTTACGATCGCAACATCTGCCTGGGCAGAAAATGATGACATCATCAAAGAACCAAAAGCAGTTAACCTCAAAACCTCATCTGCCATCCAATTACCCATCAGTGACCAGCGCCCACCAGTAAGGCTCAAAGTTGTTCTCTAAGGTAAAAATGTAATAAATCGACATTATATTGTCGATAATAAAAGATATATATATTATAGTGTCGATATGAAAACACGGCATGTTACCCTCAGCCCTAAAGCCTCCCTCTCCCTGCGTCTGTTCGCCGGACTGATCGAAGAGGGTAGACTCAATAAAGGGTGGACCCGCGACGAGCTCGCTGATCGGGTTGGTGTTGGCGTGGTCACTATCCGTCAGGTCGCCAAAGGCTCATCCCGAGTGGCTATTGGAACTTATTTCGAAGCTGCGGCGTTGGTCGGCGTTTCGCTATTCACCAATGATCTGGACACACTAAACCGCGAACAAACGATCCAGCGAGACCGGCTAACATTGCTCCCCAAGCGGGTTCACCGCCAGCCACAAGAGCCTATTGATGATGATTTCTAGTCGACGCGCCTACGTTTGGATCTGGCTTCCCAGACAGACATTTCCAGTGGTCGCCGGTCTTGTCGAACGCGATGATCAAGACCACTATCGCTTTACCTATGGTCGTAGTTACCTTACACGCCCTGATGCGATCAGCCTATTCCCCGAAGAGCTCCCCCTTCGTCCCGGAAACCAGGAGAAAGTAGACGGTGCGTTACCTTCCTGCCTACGTGACGCCTCACCAGACGCTTGGGGGCGACGCGTCATTATCAACCGTCTTACGGGGCAAAAAGGCGATAAGGCTAATGGTGTCGACTTCAATGAGTTAGTCTATCTGCTCGAATCTGGCTCGGATAGAATCGGTGCGTTAGATTTACAGCAATCGCCCACTGACTACCGACCACAAGAGAACCAAGTTGCCACCTTGGATGAATTGCAAGAAGCCTCAGCGTATGTAGAGGCTGGAGAACCGCTGCCCCCAGCCTTAGACCTGGCCATTCAGCATGGCAGCAGTATCGGCGGTGCCCGCCCTAAGGCTCTGTTGAACGATCAGGATCGCAAATTGGTGGCAAAGTTCTCTTCTAGTACCGACCTTTACAGCGTAGTGAAGGCGGAATTTGTCGCCATGCGGCTCGCCCAGCAGGCGGGGCTGGATGTTGCGCCCATCAAGATGGCCCGCTCATTAGGCAAGGATGTACTGCTGATTGAACGCTTCGACAGAATGAAGACAGCTGATGGTTGGGGGAGACACATTGTGCTCTCTGCTCTCACGCTGCTCGGTCTGGACGAGATGATGGCCCGCTATGCCAGCTATGAAGATCTCGCCCATCGAATCCGATCTAAATTCAACCAGCCGGGGAAAACACTGGTCGAGTTGTTCAGCCGCATCGTCTTCAACGTACTTTGCGGAAATACCGACGACCATGCACGTAATCATGCTGCCTTCTGGGATGGTATGCACTATCGACTAACTCCGGCCTACGATATCTGTCCGCAGTCACGTACCGGTGGCGAAGCCACCCAGGCGATGCTGTTGTATGACCAGGAACGTCGCAGTCAGCTAATCCACTGTTTGGCAGCCGCAGAGCGGCTCGGTCTTAGCCGGACTCAGGCCCGTGAAATCATCAATCACCAGATTGCGATCATCCATGATTATTGGGATGCTGTTTGCGATGAGGCTGACCTAAGCCAGGTCGATCGTGACTTTCTATGGGGTAGGCAGTTTCTAAATCCGTTTGCGCTGGAGGGCTATTCTGAGAGATGAGACAGCATTCTCCTGGTTAGATACAGTCATGATGAAATCATCAAAGCACCAAAAGCGGGTAACCTCAAAACCTTATTTAGAATTATCATCAAAAGCTCATTTGCTATCCAATTGCACATCAGTGACCAGCGCCCACCCGTAAAGCTCAAAGCTGTTTTCCACGCTGTCACAAA
>NZ_JBQSWC010000077.1:0-2363 GCF_052376775.1 Halomonas sp. AOP43-A1-21
GTAGACCTTGCGATAGCCATATACACCGCCACTTTCAAGCCACGCATGCTTGATCAATCCCAATAGACGCTGATCATCCCGGTTTCGATTAGACAGTGCTTTTTTGCACCATGCATAGTAGCCGCTAGGATGCACGGCCATCATGCGGCACAAGCGCCGTACCGGATATTGGCTCGCATGCTTTTGAATAAACGCGTACCTCAGTCGGACTCCCTGGCGAAGTACGCGGTGGCCTTTTTTAATATATCTCGCTCTTCTGACACGCGTTTTAGTTCAGCCTTCAAACGACGGTTTTCCGCTTGGAGATCATCGTCTTCTTGCCGCTGTTCTACCGGCTTATCATAGCGCTTGATCCAGTGGTACAAGCTGTGGCCTGACACGCCTAAACGCTCAGCGACCTCGGCAACTCGATGGCCACGCTCTACCACCTGTTTAACGGCTTCGATTTTGAATTCTTCAGTGTAACGGGGACGGCTCATGGATCCTCCTAGATACCTTTAGTATACGGCCTGGAGGTGTCTACGAAACCTGGGGCGATTCAGTTTTATCGCATAAACTGCATGCAACGTTAGATGCAGCTTACCAAGCTCTGTCTAAAAAGTAGGCTCTCATGCATTGCTTGATACAGGCTAGTGTCAACATGGATTCTGGATTCGTAGAGTAACTGCAGCGTTTTGAAAATGGTATGGGCCTCTCAGTACAGCTGTATTTTACGGCTGGAGGCAATGCATTTTGAGATTGCGTACTTCAAACAGCGTAAGGCAAGCTGGGCGGTATCTGCTGCTTGAGCATAACTAACCGTCCGCTTTAACGAGTTGCTTACAAAACTATAATGGATTGCTATGGCTCGATACAGAACGCTGAAAAGCATTCAACGCCAAGGCTTTCGGCAGTTTTTTAGAATTTCATCCGCATACTGATGACGTACTTTTGAGTCAGGGTTATCCAGTGCTAGTGCCGTGTAATTTTTCATGCATTAACCGAAAAAACATGCGTACTTGTCCTCAGCCACGATGTTGAGGAAATCAGTAAACGACTTAACGTTAGGCGCCGGTTCATAGCCATGCCACTTGAGATCGGCTCGTTGCCAAAATATTTTCCAGCATCCTCGAGATTTTACAAAAGTGGCCTTTGCCACTGATGCTTCCATCTTCTGCGAAGGGTCACGCAAGTGCGGGCGTATCTCAAATAGCTCAATGCTCTGGCCCTCTATCCTGTATCCAAGATCAAGCTTGTGACGGATGTGTGCCGGAGGTCGGTGCACTTTTAAGAATGCTTCGATCTCTTTCTCACATTTTTTAATTTCAAATTCACTTAATGCCATAATGATTCACTGATTTCTGATAGTCACATTACGCTACGCTAATGCACACCGCCTGCGGTGTCACCATTGAACGGCTTGTTAGCAGACTCTGCCTGAAGACGCTCCACCAGCCACACTTTGATGATGGATTGGCGGGTAACACCGTAGCGCGCAGCCTCACGATCTAACGACTCCACAACCCAAGCCGGAAAATCGACGTTGATTCGCTTTTGTTCCTGATTAACGCGGCGAGCAGAGGACAGATCCAGGTCATCAATGATATCTTCTTGACCTTCCTCAAATTTTTTATCGAAGTCTTTAGCTTTCATAGAGCTCTACCTCTTTCTTACGGGAACGTCTAACTGAAATCAGACGAATGCGAGCACCCCTGTACGTGACGATAGCCGACCAGTGCTTTTCACCAATCTTGCCTACCAGCAAAAACCTCTGCTCATCCTCCGATATTGCGCGGAGCTCCAGCAGGTATGGATCTTTCCAAAGCTCTTGGGCAGCAACGAAATCGATACCGTGCTTGTCCAGGTTGCCCCGGCTTTTGGCTTCGTCGAATTCAAATTCTCCCATGAGTACAAATTATTCCTTTTTTACTCACTTCACAAGAGCTGGAAGGAGGCTGTAGCGGCTAGCGCTCGCATTTTCGACAGGCTTGGAGCGCAGCGGAACAGCGGTCAATTGCAGCGACTTGTTAGCTTTGTTTGCCAAGGTATTCTTTAGCGTACAGGCCAACTAAACTACGCCCAGGATTTTGACCGTTAATCCATTCATCAACGGAGAATAACTCAAACAATCCAACTTTAATCAAGGTCGGCACTGCGATCTTCAACTGCTCTTCTACCTCGCCACGCTCACCTGCGTTGTACAAAGCGACATTGCGGAGCATCGTGGCAACGGTACCTGTTTGTACCTTACTTCCATCTTTAAGGGTGACAGCGGGAAGCTCTTCTCCTTCGGCCACGATCTTTTTATTGATCGAACCAAGTTGCTCGGTATTTTCTGGTGAGCCTTCGGACATCTCGATCTCCTTCAATAGTTTTCGTAATAG
>NZ_JBQSWC010000078.1:0-2323 GCF_052376775.1 Halomonas sp. AOP43-A1-21
GCGCGCGATTACATCGCCGTCGGCATAGGTGCCGTCGGGGAGCTCAAAGCTCTCGCCGACACCCTCGATCCAGGTATCGCCTCCGTCGAGGGAGTATTCCCAGGTGGCGTCGGGTTCGAGGTTGCCTACGTTGACCGTGCCATCGCTGGTAATACCGTCGTTATCATCTGCACCAGTATCATTTGCTAATGCGAGCGCAGGAGCTATCGGAGCAGTAACATCTCCATCCGCATCCGCGTCTGCATCAGCGTCACCGTCCGCATCTCCATCGGCGTCTGCATCCGCATCGCCATCAGCGTCTGCATCAGCATCCGCGTCACCGTCCGCATCCGCGTCTGCATCAGCGTCACCGTCCGCATCTCCATCGGCGTCTGCATCCGCATCGCCATCAGCGTCTGCATCAGCATCCGCGTCACCATCCGCATCGCCATCAGCGTCTGCGTCTGCGTCTGCATCCGCGTCACCGTCTGCGTCTGCATCCGCGTCACCGTCCGCATCTGCATCTGCATCCGCATCGCCATCTGCGTCCGCATCTGCATCTGCATCGCCATCTGCGTCTGCGTCTGCATCCGCGTCACCGTCCGCATCGCCATCAGCATCTGCATCCGCGTCACCGTCCGCATCGCCATCGGCGTCCGCATCTGCATCCGCATCACCGTCCGCATCGGCATCTGCGTCGCCATCATCGGGGTCCATTGGGTCACCGGCGTCGGGCTCATCACCATCGTCGATGCCATCACCAGCGCCAGGCTCTTCGTTATCAGGAGGATTAGAATCGGAACTAGAAGAGTCGCTGGCTGCAATAGCTGCACCCAATACACCTAAGCCACCTAGAGCAAAGACCCATGGCGAAACATCGCCAGCAGCCACTAATCCTTCTTCATTAATTTCGGCAAAGGCAAAATGCGACCAAGGTGATTGATACTGTCCTAACCAGAGTACTCCGTTGGAATCCTCTAATATCAATTCACTACGTACGTCATCAGTGACAACAAAGAAATCAGCAATAACAATCTGCTCACCTGACTTGAGTACAATAACCAGATTCATACCCGACTGGTTAAATGACGCAATTTCCTCAGGACCAACCGATATTTTTACAGCGCTGGGAGATTGCAGCGCTATAACGTCATTTGCTTGTTGTTGAGTGACGTTGCCATTAGCTTTTTCTGTGATAACTATCGCTTGGTTAGCCATGTTTCACCTTTTCGTTTCTATGTACGGTCCCGGGAGCCACAAATAGCCTGCGAGCTTGGACAGTTTTCAACTAGCGACACCACGTCGCTAAGGCTTTATTAAAAGCATTAGCGATATGAATCCGATCTTTTAAAATTATTTTTTCGTCAAATGTTTACGCTTTAAAATCATCAAAAGCTCATGCTATTAAACTTGATATCCAGAGCGGATTATCAGCAAATAAAAAGAAACACTTCCAACACGCTGGCTTTAATTCTTCTAACGCTAAGATCTTTCTTTCAAGACAATGTTGACTCGACGATTTTCCGCTAAACATGAAATTAACTGCGGTCTTGGCATATTGTCAGCACAGGACACGACTGGCTCGTTTTCGCCACGACCTTCATAAGTAATCCATTGCTGAGAGATGCCCCCTTCTATTAAAGCTATCGATACAGCACGAGCGCGCTGCTCAGACAGGGACAAGTTATAATCCTCATCACCAAGACGATCGGTATAGCCAATCACGTTGACTGAAGGATTATTGAAATTTTGCCGAACTTCAGAAGAGAGTTGGCGTATGGCGCTTACACCGCCGGGAGAAATATCTGCACTATCAAAACCAAATAGTAGGTCTGCGGATAGAGAAAGCACTTCCGGTTTGACGAGGGCTGCATACCTGGCAGCACATTGAGGCCTTCGCCACTCAAGACTGCTAAGGACTTGATTTGAAAAAGAAACCCTATACTGACAAACTAAGTAGTCGTTAGTTTCCAGAGGCAAGTTGATATTATAAAACCAATTATCATCCTGTATGCTGGAGGTAGAATCATTAGGGTTTCCAAGCAATCTTACAGTTTGCTCTTTAGAAAGCCTGCCTACTCCACTTTGTACTTGAGAAATATTTGGGATGGGTAAAAATAACCCATTACGGATATAACCCGGCCTTATATCAGTAACTTCTAGGCTTACATCAGTAAAGTTTTGAGCATTCGCATCGGCTACTATTCCGATAAATGCTGCTGCCAATATAATTGGCTTTGCCCACTTGATCATAACGTCCCCTTTCTCTCAAAGAATAACGCAATAAAATAAAGGCTTAACTCCACAGCGCCTAGAACCTTCTTATTAGAACTGCTTATCACGC
>NZ_JBQSWC010000079.1:0-2254 GCF_052376775.1 Halomonas sp. AOP43-A1-21
GTAAGCGCGCCACTAACCACATCTAGCTAAGCATTTCTCAGGTAGGTAAGGTTTCTTTCCAGTGCCAGGGCAACAGTGCACTGAGATCGTCTTCGTTCAGCGTCGGCAGCGTTTCGAAGACGTGCTGCAGGTAGCCGTAAGGCGACAGGCCGTTGGCTTTGGCCGTTTCGATCAGGCTGTAGATTGCCGCGCTTGCTTGCGCTCCGCTTGGCGTGTGGCTGAACAGCCAGTTCTTACGGCCAACCACGAAGGGACGGATGGCGTTTTCGGCCGGATTGTTATCCAGCGGGATGCACCCGTCGTCAAGGAAGCGGGTCAGGCGTGGCCACTGGCCATCCAGATAGTGCAGGGCTTTCCCTAGCGTGCTTTTGGGTAGCACCTGCGCCTGGGACTTGTCGAGCCAGGTGCGCAGTTGAGTGATCAGTGGGCGGCTCTTTTGATCGCGTAACGCCTGGCGTGCTGCAGGTGCCAGCGCTCTGGCCTGTTTTTCAACGCCATAGAGCTTGCTGATCTGGTTCAGCGCCCATCCGGCCTTGCCGGTTTTATTTTTCGGCTGCGCTTTCTGAGCCTCGATGAACTTGCGGCGAGCATGCGCCCAACATCCAGCATGGGTGATGTCATTACGCCGCACGACCTCGGCATAGCCTTCATAACCATCGGTGAGCAGGCAGCCACTGTAATCGCCCAACAAGCGTAGGGGCACACGCCCGGCACGACTGGGGTCATAGTCGAACAACACGACCTGTTGACCCGGCGGACCACCGCGCTGCACCCACATGTACGAGGTGGCGCTGGCCTTGCGGCCTTCTTCCTGATTAACCTGCAGGGTGGTCTCATCCATGTGGATCAGCGGGGCGTTTAGCAGTTGCTTACGCAGCGTCTCGATCAGCGGCAAGAGGCGCTCACCGGTCTGCACCATCCAGCGTGCCAGTGTATTTCGAGGCAGATGGGCACCGTGGCGGGTAAAGATCTGGCTCTGCCGGTAAAGCGGCAAGGCATCCTGGTACTTCGCGGTAGCGACATAGGCCAGTAAGGTGGCACTGGCATTGCTCTTGGGCAGCAGCTTGGCCGGTGCCGGGGCGGTCTTGACGTTTCCTTCGCAGATTGGGCAGGCGTATTTACGCCTCACATGACGGATCACTTCTACCCGTGCGGGCACAACATGAAGTTCTTCACTGACCTCTTCACCGATGACCTTAAGCTCGGTGCCGTCTTCGGCACAACAACGCTCGGTAGCGTCCAGCGTATGCACCACCTCGACACGAGGCAGTTCAGGCGGCAAGGCGACGCGTCCGCCGCGGGTACGCTTGTTGGCCGAAGGTGCGACATTATCAGGCGGCGTTGCAGAAGCGTCGCCATCGGCGACGTCAGCGGGCGCCTCATCTGCGGCACCTTCGTCGTCATCGACGATGAGTTCGGCCTCATTAATCAGCAGATCGCCCTGCTTGATGCCGTACTTTTCCGTGGAAGGGCCAAACTGGCGTTCTAATGCCAGGCGGAACTGCTCATAAAGTGACTGTTTGGTGGCTTCCCACTGCGCCTCTTTTTTCTCCATCAGGCGATGAAGTTGCGCAATCTCTTGCTGCTGCGCTTTGACCTGGCGCTGCAGTTGGGAGATGTCCTGGGCGGGGGGCGTGGTGCTTTTCATGCCTTGAAGTGTATCAAAAAACCATTAAAAAGCGGAGCAAAAAAATCAGCCAACACACTTAAAATTCAATGCTTTATGAGGCTGCATGGCCTTCAGGTCATAGCCGTCTAGCAGCCAGTTCAGTTCCTGGCCACTTAAGGTCACGGCGTCACCGTCCAGGTGCGTTGGCCACTTGAATCGCTCACGCTCCAGGCGCTTATACCAGACGACAAAGCCGTTACGCTCCCAGAACAGTAGTTTGATTTTATCCCGCTGGCGATTGCCAAAGACAAACAACGCCTTATCAAACGGGTTCAGCTCCATGGCCTCCTGAACCAACAAGGCCAGCCCGTCGATCTGTTTGCGCATGTCCACCGATTCGCGACAAAGGTATACGGTCAGGTGAGTGCTCGGACGGATCATGGCGCCACCGCCACTTTTACAAAACGGGCAGGACGATGACGGGGTGGCACCGGTAAGCCGCGAACGTTCAAACGTTTTTCCCAGAGCAGTAGATCGGCTAAGGTAAGTTCTTGTTGCGAGGCGTATTCGCTGAGGGGAATCTCGCGCACCGAGGCGTGATACAGATGCCCGAGCCAAAACGCCTGCATGGAGTTGAGTTCTTGG
>NZ_JBQSWC010000080.1:0-1969 GCF_052376775.1 Halomonas sp. AOP43-A1-21
CTAGACAGGTTAGCTACGGAATTCTGGGTAGCCGTTGTTTGAGGCTTCTCCTCGATCTTTGGTTCAACCTTTAGGATCGGCGTCAACCATATCGCTACAGCAATCCCTATTATAGCCACAATGACGCCTATACCGGTCCATTCCTTTCTTGATAGAAAATCAGAAATTCTTCTCATAAATTGCGAATATTTTCTCGGCGAGGTTTAACATAGATTATCGTGCTGGCAGCATAACACCACTGAATTAGCATACTGCTTTCTCCGGGAGGGCCGCTTTGGGTCGTTATCAGACTCATATCGCTAGCTCATGATTCTTAAGATAACAGTAACGAAGCCAGCAAGCCTTGTCACCTTCGTTTTGACGAAAACAAGACTGAGGTAGGTAAAGGTGATAAACCTGATCAAAGTCTGGGCTGCCAAATCCCAAACACAAAAAAGCCCGCTGATTGCTCAGCGGGCTTTTTCTATATTCTGTGGCGGAGAGGGAGACCGCCATCATTGCGTTATTATCAATAGCTTACATGCTTACCTATTAATTACCCAACAAAAAAGCCAACATAAATAAAGTCATTGGGTGATATGGGGTAATATTATATTGCACACTGCCTAAGCCCAGAAAGCATATTCGCTGTAATTGGGTATGTGCCATCTTGTGAGCCAGTTGAATTGTTGACGCCATATCCTATGATGCGAATCATCATAGTTTCACCACCCCTTGCTTGGGAGAGGATTTCTTGGGATTTTTCTAGCTCAGCCATAGTGTAAGGGCTTTGCATAGACATAACGTTTTGCATTGCTTGCTGTATCTGCTCATTCCCCTGGGCTGCTGGCTTATATGAATGCTCTGATATTGGCGTCTCGGTATGGGATATTCGGATTGGCTCATGTTGATCAATCTTCACCAGAACATCACCAACAGGAACGTTATAGTTATTAGATACGCCAAAGTAAACATTCCCATCCCCAGCCTTGGCAAAGAAAGGGAAGTAGCGCACACCATAAGCAGCTGACAAGTTTTTAAAAGCGTCGTTGAATTGAACAGCGCAAGCGGTAGTGCCATAGAATTGATCTGTACGTTGATCTACTACCCAGTCACTCTTAAATCCCATATTGGATGCGCAGCCTGAAAGCGCTAGTACTAAGCTAGCAACAGCTAATTTCTTCATTCCCTGCCCCTTTAATTATTAATTACCAGCGGTAGCATAGCCTATCTTTTCTTAGCTGGTTAGCACCCATTCAGTAACCAGCCTAAAGGTGATGGTAGTCGGCGCGCATGATATCCATGCATAGGCGTAGACGAATTAAAAAGCTAAAACGCCTAGTACCCTCCCCCTCTAAACCTCGTAAAGCCACGAAACAACACAAGGAACACTAAAGCAAGGGAAGCAGGGTTCTACGAAACTTTTGTAATACCCTGCGAAAGCGCAGAGTTTTTTAAGCCACTCAGTCACTCTTTAGCGATGTCCTGATGTTTCAGGACATCTATTCAACGAGCGCAATTTTGCGCCCATCTGCGTTTTCATAACTCATATGGCCTGGGTATCGCCGGGAAGGTCAGTACGACCGTCTCGGGTGGTCAGATTGACCACGGCTAAAAGTGACTGAATCTCACAATTAAAAGGGGGAACCCTCTACTTTGCCCTTGCGCGTTTGAAACGCGGATCTGCCCATTATCTTTCTCCGGTCTCAAACCGACAAACTCCCGCGCTTTTACTCAGGCTGAGGAAAAGCCGGAATCCCGGCCTTAAGGCTGGCCGGTCAATTTGACCGGGTAAGTTATTGATAGTCAGCTATTCCTGCACGTTTCCGGGTTTCAAACCGCAAAACACCGCGCCTCTCCTCAATCCCCGGAATTAGGGGTATTTTAATACCACCAATCGATGGGAATTTGTGAGTAGTTTTGAACGACTTTCAAAGCGGATGGCTAGCCTAGCCAAGCTCCGTAATAACTAGTGATTTGGTGGATACCG
>NZ_JBQSWC010000081.1:0-1743 GCF_052376775.1 Halomonas sp. AOP43-A1-21
ATCGCCCTGGTAAAGCAGCGCTTGGGTCGTACTCTGTCGCTGCCTGACCTTTTCTCCAAACCTACTCTGGAGGCTCAAGCAGCGCTGTTGGATACAGTAGCCGCCAGTGTAATCGCATCGATTCCCACCCTGCAGTTGTCCGAAGGCCCTTTGTCCCATAGCCAGGAGGATATCTGGCTGGCCGAAGTGCTGTCGGAAGGTCGTATGGATTTTCATGTCTGCTATGGCTGCCGGCTTTCTAACAAACCAGATTTGGCGTGTCTTCGCACTGCCCTGCAACGCATGATTGAACGTCATCGTCCGTTACGCATGGTGTTCGAATATCGACAAGCAGAATTGGTGCAATATGATTTTGCGCAAGCCTATGAACCCTTGGTGGTTGAACACTGCTCCGACGCTCAGGCGTTCGGGCAGGCTTTGGCTCGCGCTGAGCAGGATGAGTTAGATTTGACCCGTCAGCCAGGCTGGTGTGTTCATTATCTGACATGGCCAACTGCCACCACGCAAACGAATGATGCGCATGCAGGCATCCTTGTTTTTCACTTTCATCATGCAATCTTCGATGGCTGGTCGGCCTCTGTGTTCATGGAAGAGTTAGGCCAATGCTATGAGAGTGCGATGAAGGGGCAACCTGTTAGCCTGAAATCACTACCCATCGATTATATTGATTATGCGGTATGGAACCGAGAACAGGTCCGTATGCACCGCCAGACTGATCTGGCTTTCTGGGAAAGGGAACTTACAGATGCGAATGATTTCGACTGGCCTGTTCTGAGAAAGGCAAGCGGTGAAAAGGCAACAGTATTGCCGCAAGCGGCAAAGCCGGCGGTGCTGAGCAGACGGCTGGATTATTCCTTGCATAAAGACATAGCCAAGTTGTCAGAAACGATGGGGATTACCACATTTGTGATCTATTTGGCCGCCTGGCAAGTGGTTTTGAAAAGCTATTCAGGTCAGCAGAATTTTCTGATAGGCACGTATGATGCTGGTCGCATAGAGCCGGAAACATATGGGCTGATTGGCAGCTTCGTCAATAATGTAATCATTCGCACTGAGCTAGACAGCAGACAGATTGTCACGGATTTTCTGCGAACCGTGCATCAGCGAAAGCTGGCTGCTTTTGCGCATCTGCGGCTGCCGTTTTCACAATTGGTTAAAGAACTTGGCGGTAGTGGCCTTTTGAATGAACGTCATCCACTTTACCAGGTTGGTTTTGTGATGCAAGCCGAGAGCCTGTCGGAGGTGCAGTCAGGTGCACTGGAATGGACGCCATTTCCGCTTAACCGGCTACAAAGTCGCATGGAGGCCGAGCTGATGGTGACGCCGGAAGGTGGGCATATTCTACTTGATCTGAATTACAACAAAATGGTGCTGCCCACTGACGATGCCGAACGCTTGCTGGAGACGTATGGGGCGATTTTACAGGCCATTGTTAGCAAGCCGGGGCAAGCGCTTGAAGAGTTGCAAAAAAGAGTATGGCCGGACGAGACCACCATGCGTGACAGTACTGAAACTACGTCCTCAGATGAGTTCGGGTTGAGTCAACTGGTAGCCGAGACCATTTTTAGGCCCGACGATCGAATGGATCAGCTTGCTGCGATTTGGGAGACGCTATTGGGGGTCAAGCCGGCGGCGACAGATAACTTCTTCATGCTAGGAGGAGACTCATTGCTGGCGGTCAGATTGGTTGTGCTGATCCGTGAGCGTTTGGGTGTGGATGTGCGCATAGGTCAGGTGCTGACG
>NZ_JBQSWC010000082.1:0-1632 GCF_052376775.1 Halomonas sp. AOP43-A1-21
CAGCAATGGTATCCTCCAGAACTGTCGGTGATGCTGATACTGACGAGACGCTGATATGTTTCAGAATTATTTTATCATCTGCATTGGTGGAAAATGCCATAACGCCAGATAATAGTGTTGCAAATAAAACAGATTTTTTAAACATATAAAATACCATCAATGAAGTGATTAAGAAGTTATAGAGTAACAGAGAATTAATAAGATTCTTTTCTCTGAGACGCCAGAATATTTGTTCTGGCGTCTGATTTTGAGTTTATTTGACTAATGAAAATAGATCATTGAGTGATTCGCTCATCGACGGATGAGTAAATATCTGATCGCGTAATATGCTATAAGGCAGCCCGGCATCCATCACCATTTTCACTATATTGATCATCTCGTGGGAGTCAACACACAGCAGTGATGCCCCTAATATACGTTGGGTTTTATTATCAACAATCGCTTTTAATACCCCACGGGTATCGTTCATCACTCTGGCGCGCGGAATTGCAGCTACAGGCAATGTCACCACCTGAATATCAGCACCACTCTCTCTGGCTTGTTCTTCTGTCATACCAACCCTGGACAGGGGCGGTGTCATAAATACGGAATAAGGCACATTTTTCCGATCATCAGTACTACGTTTGCCTTCACCCAGTAACTCATCACGTACAATGCGGTAATCATCCAGTGATATGTAAGTAAATTGCAGCCCGCCGGTAACATCTCCCATCGCCCAAATATTGTCTGCGGTGGTATGTAATCGCTTGTCAACGACAATTGCCCCGCGCTCGTTTACTGCGATACCGGCATTTTCTGGATGTAACGAAGCGGTAGCCGGTTGACGACCGGAAGCTATTAACAGTGCATCCACCGCCAGTTGGGCGTGCTCGCTATGCACTTGCACTTGATTTTCATGGTGACTGATTCGCTCCACATGGGCATTGAGGATAATATCGACGCCCTGATCGCGTAAAATCGTCGCGATATTATCAGCAATATCCCGATCTTCCCGAGGCAAAAACAGCGAAGCTGCCTCTAAAATGGTTACTTTGCTGCCAAAATTAGCGAACATAGAGGCGAACTCAACGCCAATATATCCGCCGCCCAAAATACCTAAATGCCCAGGCAATTCTTTTAGATTAAGTAATCCGGTGCTGTCATATACACCAGGCGTGGTGGTAATTCCAGGAATTGGCGGAACCACGGCTTGTGCACCGGTATTAATAAAAATTTTCTCGCCATGAATCTCCAGATTTCCCTCAGGCCGATGAACACGCAGGCTATGATTATTGATAAACTCCGCCTGGCCGTCGATCACGTCGATATTGGGCATATCCGCAAGATTATGAAAATTCTTATTACGTAAAAAATTAACCACTTCATTTTTACGCTGTATGGCACGGACAAAATCTGTGTGCTGCTGTGCGTCATGAACCAATGTTTTGGTTGGGATACAGCCGATATTAATACAGGTCCCGCCATACATTGCATTTGATTGTTCGATGAGAGCCACACGCCAACCTGCTTTTGCCAGCGTGACGGCTAATGTTTTTCCAGCCTTGCCAAAACCAATAATAACTGCCTGATATTTATTCATGATGATTTCCTGTCGAAACGCGTTCATTTGACATCATGACTATAGACGCAAAA
>NZ_JBQSWC010000083.1:0-1408 GCF_052376775.1 Halomonas sp. AOP43-A1-21
AGGCCTTTACCCAGCATCTGGCCCAGGACACAACGGTCACCCGGCTGGGGTACACCTTGGCCGAAGGCCGTGAGCAGATCGGCGCCGTGTACGGGATGCGCAAGCGCTCGGTCGGTCTGTTAGGCAATGTCCAGGGTGAAAAACGCCCGCTGCCGTTTGTCGAAGACACCGCCGTACCGCCGGAGCACTTGGCCGAGTTTATCGGTGAGTTCCGCGCTGCGCTGGACGCCCGTGGGCTTGCTTACGGCATGTTCGGCCACGTCGATGCCGGGGTGCTGCATGTACGCCCCGCGTTGGATATGAAAGACCCGGCCCAGGAAGCGCTGATTCGGGAAATTTCCGATGAGGTGGCCGCCCTGACCCAAAAGTACGGCGGACTGTTATGGGGCGAGCACGGTAAAGGCGTGCGTTCTGAGTATGCGCCTAAATTTTTTGGCGCACTCTACCCCAGCTTACAGCGGGTCAAAGCGGCGTTTGACCCGCATAACCAGCTCAACCCCGGCAAGATCGCTTCACCGGCAGAGGACAGCGCGCTGATCGCGAAAGACAGCGACCCGAACCTGCTGGCCATTGATGCGGTGCCCATGCGCGGTCAGTTGGACCGCACCATCGACGAGCGCGCCTGGCAGGCCTATGACGCGGCGGTGTACTGCAACGGCAACGGCGCCTGCTACAACTACGATGTTGACGACCCCATGTGCCCCTCGTGGAAGGCTACCCGTGATCGCCGCCATTCCCCCAAGGGGCGTGCCAGTCTGATCCGTGAATGGCTGCGCCTGCAGTCCCAGGCGGGCATTGACGTGGTGGAAGAGTCACGCAAGAAGAAAGCCGAGCGCACCTGGGGGTTTATCAAGCACTTCCCCCAGCGGGTTGCCAATACGCTCAGCCGCCAGCAGCATCACGACTACTCCCACCAGGTGTATGACGCCATGGCCGGGTGCCTGGCGTGTAAATCCTGCGCGGGCCAGTGCCCCATCAAGGTGAACGTGCCACAGTTTCGTTCACAGTTCCTGGAGGTCTACCACGGGCGCTATTTACGTCCGCTGCGTGACTACGTGATCGGCGGCACGGAATTCATGCTGCCCACGCTTGCCAGGGCAGCGCCGCTGTATAATGCCTTGATGGGCCAGCGCTGGATGGAAACGCTGCTGCGCCGTAGCGTGGGCATGAGCGATTCCCCGCTGCTCTCCCGCGCCAGTGTGAAAAAGCAGCTACGGGCCTGGGGCGTGGCGGAAGCCACGCCGACGTCACTGGCCTTGCTCACCGAGCAGCAGCGCGCCCAGAGCGTGATTTTAGTCCAGGATGCCTTCACCACGCACTTTGAAGCCAAGCTGGTCATGGACGTGATCGAACTGCTCTCACGCCTCAACCTGCGCGTGTTCGTGATGCCGTATAGCGCCAACGGCAA
>NZ_JBQSWC010000084.1:0-1350 GCF_052376775.1 Halomonas sp. AOP43-A1-21
TCTGCATGCATCGGACTTTCTTGGGGCAGTGCCGACATTGCAACAAACGCCCTTCAAAGTGTACCCGGATCTTGCCAGTGTCCGTTTCTCGTTGCCCGCGATAGGACAGCTTTTCGCCGGTTGGGCAGATACACGTTAGCGCTACTGGATCAAACTGAAACGCGCTGGCGGGCGTCGTCTCTCGCCAGCCTTTGTCCGGCAGGTTCTGGTGGCGCTTGCCGTATTTGTCTTTCTGGTCGGCGAACTTCGGATCTCGGCTGCGGAACTGGTTATCGGGGATGTAGCCGTTGATCTGCTGTTCGTGCAGATACTTCATATTGGCTTCGTTGGCAAAGCCTGTATCCGCGGTGACGACGGTGCCTTTCTGGTAGATGTTGTCCGCAATCCCGAGCTTCTTAAAACGGGCTGCGACCGTTTCCAGTACGGGCTGCAAGGTGTGATGTTCCTGGCCTTCGCCAAAGGCCTGAGCGTCAATGACGATCTGGTGCTTTTTATCCACCGTGGCGACGCCGTTATAGCCCTGAATCGTGCCCTTGCTGGTGGTCATTTTGGCACTTTCGTTATCGGTCAGATTGCTCTTCACTTCCTTGATTCGCTTCCCCCGGCCCATCCTTGGGCTGCTCGTCTTTAGGAAACGATCCACTTTGTTCATGGCGGCATCTAGCGAGAGAATCGTCCTGGCCCGTCGGATATCCCGGTCCAGATCGGCTTCCGTCTCGGCCTCATCGCGCGCGTAGTGCTCCAGTAGGTGATGCCGAATCAGGCCTCTCAGTTTCTCACGCTTCTCGCCCAACTCTTTGAATGTGCCAGACCACTCTTTGGAAGCGTCGGAGGACATCTTGCAGCCATCAATGGCAAAGAGTTCGTTACCCAACAAGCCTTGTTCGTGGCACACCAGCAGCACTTGTTCGAACAGCGCTTCAATCTCATCAGCATGGCGGCTGACGAAGCTGGCCAATGTGGTGAAGTGGGGAACGGTATCGCAGGAAAGGGCTTTGAAAATGATGTTGGTCTCGCAGCACCATTGCATTTCACGACTGGAGGTGATGCCTTTTGAGTAAGCAAACAGGATAATTTTGAGCAGGATAGCCGGATCATAGGCCAGCCGACCGGTCGCATCGTTGCGGTACTTGGGATGGAAAACGGATAGGTCGAGCTTGTGCTCGATCAGGTAGTGCACGGCGTGTTCAAAAGTACCTGGCTGGAGCTGATCCTGGTAGTTGATCACCACCATGGCGTTCTGATCGTAGTTATAAGCCTTGAAGCGCGGCATGCTGACCACTCCTCGTCTGTTTCCTCGATCCTACCAAAACCTGGCCATCAGCGGGGTTTTTCTACAGCCTCAACGCC
>NZ_JBQSWC010000085.1:0-1236 GCF_052376775.1 Halomonas sp. AOP43-A1-21
GGTAGATTCAATCGGTCAGTGCAACATAATGCACACTGGTAACTATCGGGGCTTTCAGAATGCAGAAGCAAGTATCAAAGACCAGGGGACTGACCTACCAGCAGAAGCAGGAGCTATGGGCTCGATGGAAGAAAGGGCAGTCGCTTAGCGAGATCGGCAGAGCCCTTGGAAAGCATGCTGGATCGATTACTGGAATGCTCGCCATACATGGTGGTATTGCCCCGATGGGACGTTCCAGGTCAGCGAGAGTGCTTAGCAGCTCTGAGCGCGAAGAGATTTCAAGAGGTATCTCAGCGGGACTGACATTGACTCAGATCGCCGACTCGATTGGACGGTCTACCTCAACCATAAGTCGAGAGGTAAGTCGGAACGGAGGAAGAAGCCGGTACAGGGCGAACGTGGCAGATCGGCGTGCCTGGACCCAGTCAAAACGTCCGAAAAAATGTCTTCTCTCGTTGAATGAGTCCCTTCGTGCAGCCGTTGCCGAAAAGCTGAGCATTGACTGGTCTCCAGAACAAGTAGCAGGCTGGCTAAAACGCCAGTTCCCGGATGACAAGTCGATGCATGTGTCCCATGAAACGATTTACCGAAGTCTCTTTATTCAAGCTCGAGGTGTTCTGAAGAAAGAGCTTGTTAAACACCTCCGATCAAGGCGCGGTATGCGTCGATCACGGCACAGTAGCTCTGAAGAGGCAGAATCCCGCACCAGCATCTCAGATTTAGTTTCTATCCGTGCTCGGCCAAAAGAGGTTGAAGACAGGGCTGTTCCTGGCCATTGGGAGGGAGACCTGATATCAGGATCCAAGAATTCACATATTGCGACGCTTGTAGAACGGCAGTCTAGATTTACAATGCTGGTTCATGTCGGCGGCAAAGATACGGAAAGTGTTGTTTCGGCGCTTTGTCGGGAGGTCGGCCAGCTCCCCGAGGAATTGAAGAGAACCCTGACTTGGGATCGAGGGGGTGAGCTGGGTAACCACAGGAAATTTACGCTTGCGACCGACATGCAGGTTTATTTCTGTGACCCGCAGAGCCCCTGGCAACGAGGTAGCAACGAAAACACCAATCGGCTGTTGCGCCAGTATTTCCCGAAAAAGACCGATTTATCGGGCTATTCCCAGGAGCAGTTAAATGAATTTGCCAGGAAGCTGAATGAACGACCGAGGAAAACGCTCGACTACCTGACACCTGTGGAGAAGCTGCAAAGCATATTTGCGTTGACCGGTTGAACTCACC
>NZ_JBQSWC010000086.1:0-1202 GCF_052376775.1 Halomonas sp. AOP43-A1-21
CACTGCTGTCCCATAAACATTAATAAATGAAAAAGCCTGGATCCAAGTGAGTAAAATGAGAGTGCGACCAAACACTCTACTCATAAAGGATTCAGGCTTTGTCTCATCATAACACCGCATTTCATCAGTTGCTCCAGCCGTTATCCCGACATGATTTCGAACGTCTCGCTCGTGAGCACCACGTTGGGCAAAAACTGCGTTCTGCATCACGCTGGGATCAGTTTGTCGGGCTTTCCATGTCTCAAATTGCTGGCCGTCAAAGTCTGCGGGATATCGAGTCCAGCCTGACCAGTCAACGGCACAAGTTGTATCATCTCGGCGCTAAGCCCATTGCCCGTTCCACCCTGGCACGTCTCAATGAGCAGCAACCGGCCGAACTCTATGAAGCCGTCTTCTATAAGCTACTACAGCGTTGTTCTATTCGTTCAAATGCACACAAGTTTCGCTTCAAAAATCCGCTTTATTCACTCGACGCCAGCACCATCGATCTGTCATTGAGCCTCTTCCCCTGGGCTAAAATTCATCAATCCAAGGCCGGGGTAAAACTGCACACCGGCCTGAACAATGCCAGCCTGATCCCTGAATTCGTCGCCTTGAGCGAGGGCCGGGAAAACGATCTGATTCAAGGTCGACAGTTCAACTTTCCAGCGGGTAGCATCCTCGCCTTTGATAAGGGCTATGTTGATTACCGCTGGTATGGTGAGCTTACAAAACAAAAGGTTAGTTTCGTCACGCGGCTGAGACCTAAGGCTGTTTACCAGGTGCAGCTATCCAAGCCTGTGCGTGCTGATGGGCCCGTTGAATATGATCAGGTGATTGAATTGAGCAGTCAGCACGCGCTAAAACAGGGCGCGCCGCGACTTCGTTTAGTGGGATACGTCTGTCCGGACAGTGGTAAGCATTTTCGCTTTATCACGAACAACTTCAAGCTGGCAGCGACAACGATTGCCGCCATCTACAAGGATCGTTGGCAGGTCGAGCTCTTCTTCAAAGCCCTCAAACAAAACCTGAAAATAAAGGCCTTTTTAGGTAACAGTAAGAATGCTGTGCTGACGCAGATTTGGATTGCCATGATCTGCTATCTGTTACTCTCGTTTGCACGTCACAGTGCCCAAAAAGGCTGGAGCGTTCAGCGCATTATGCGCACGCTCCAAGTAAGCTTGTTCGAAAGAATCCCGCTTTGGGCTCTCATGAATCCGCCA
>NZ_JBQSWC010000087.1:0-1176 GCF_052376775.1 Halomonas sp. AOP43-A1-21
CGTCGTCGCCGGCAACGGTGTCGATGGTGATCGTGGCTTCAGGCTCTTCTACATCAGCGTCTGCATCAGCGTCCGCATCTGCATCGGCATCTGCGTCTGCATCAGCATCCGCGTCCGCATCGGCGTCGGCGTCAGCATCTGCATCCGCGTCAGAGTCCGCATCGGCGTCAGCATCTGCATCGGCGTCAGCATCTGCATCTGCATCAGCGTCCGCATCGGCATCAGCGTCCGCATCGGCATCTGCGTCCGCATCTGCATCGGCATCGGCGTCCGCATCTGCATCGGCGTCCGCATCTGCATCGGCATCGGCGTCCGCATCTGCATCGGAATCGGCATCGGCATCGGCGTCTGCGTCCGCATCGGCATCTGCATCTGCGTCAGCATCTGCATCTGCGTCAGCGTCCGCATCTGCATCTGCATCTGCGTCAGCGTCCGCATCTGCATCGGCGTCCGCATCTGCGTCCGCATCGGCGTCAGCATCTGCATCTGCATCTGCATCAGCGTCCGCATCGGCGTCCGCATCGGCATCGGCATCGGCATCGGCGTCCGCATCTGCATCGGCATCTGCATCGGCGTCCGCATCTGCATCGGCATCTGCATCGGCATCTGCATCGGCATCTGCATCGGCATCTGCATCGGCATCTGCATCGGCATCTGCATCGGCATCTGCATCTGCGTCAGCATCTGCATCCGCGTCCGCATCTGCATCTGCATCGGCATCTGCGTCAGCGTCCGCATCTGCATCCGCGTCAGCGTCCGCATCTGCATCGGCATCTGCGTCAGCGTCCGCATCGGCGTCAGCATCTGCATCAGCGTCCGCATCGGCATCAGCGTCGGCATCTGCATCAGCGTCCGCATCGGCGTCTGCGTCCGCATCGGCATCAGCGTCCGCATCCGCATCGGCGTCCGCATCTGCATCAGCATCCGCATCGGCGTCCGCATCAGCGTCGGCATCAGCGTCCGCGTCCGCGTCAGCATCCGCATCCGCATCGGCGTCTGCGTCCGCATCTGCATCAGCGTCCGCATCGGCGTCAGCATCCGCATCCGCGTCAGCATCGGCGTCTGCGTCCGCATCGGCATCTGCGTCAGCATCGGCGTCTGCGTCCGCATCGGCATCTGCGTCTGCGTCTGCGTCTGCGTCTGCGTCTGCGTCTGCGTCTGCGTCTGCGTCTGCGT
>NZ_JBQSWC010000088.1:0-1157 GCF_052376775.1 Halomonas sp. AOP43-A1-21
GGAAGGTCTGAATAATTACCGATATTCGTCAACGCTCACTTGAGCTGATAAAAAATTGCAAATTTAGGCACTATTTTCCCGTTCTTTGTGCATTTTTTGCCCGTTAACCGCTCATTAAGCGGAAAACGGGCGCAATAGCCCTATTCCCACAGGTATTTTTCACTGATCAGCAGGTTGCTGAACGCCGCCAGCAGGTGCAGGCGCTGGGTGTTTTTAGCAAGACCACGATAGCGAACCTTGCCATAACCAAAGACTTGCTTGATGTACCGAAAAGGGTGCTCCACCTTGGCTCGGATGCTGGCTTTGATCTTTTCGACTTTCTGTTGCTTGGCATCCAACTTCTTTCGCGTGCCAGGCCGTCTGGCAATATACCAAGAGACGTCGCAGCGGTGATGGAGCTCGTCTCGCTTTTGAATGCCCAGGTAACCGGCATCACCGAAGACGCGCTGCTCTTCACCGTGAAGCAGCTTATCGGCAGGCACAATGTCATGCACATTAGCAGCCGTGGTGTCGATGCTGTGAATCAACCCAAGTTTGTCGTCGACACCTATGTGCATTTTCATACCAAAGTGCCAGGAGCCACCTTTTTTAGTCTGGTGCATCTCCGGATCGCGCTTGCCATGTTTGTTTTTGGTAGAACTAGGCGCAGAAATGATAGTGGCATCAACAATGCTGCCTTCGCGCAACATTAGGCCGTTTTTCGCCAGGTGTTTGTTCACTTCCTGGAACAGCACCTTGCCAAGGCTGTGTCGTTCTAGAAAATGACGAAACTTGAGAATCGTCGTTTCGTCCGGCAATCGGTCTAGCTTCAAACCGGCGAAATGCCTCATGGACTCGATCTCGTAGAGAGCATCTTCCATTGACGGATCGCTCAAGTTGTAGAACAACTGCATACAGTGAACTCGAAGCATGGCAGACAATGGATACGGAGGCCGCCCGCTCTCGCCCTTGGGGTAATAACGGGCTACCTTCTTCTCCAGCTGCGTCCAGGGGATCAGCTTGTCCATCCGCTCCAGAAAGAGTTCGCGGCGAGTCTTTCGCTTTTTGTTCTGGTACTCGGCTTCGGAGAAGGTGATCTGATCCATGGCAGCACTGAACCCTATGCAGTTGACGATGTTCGTATTATCGCTGAAGGCAGAGACTTTTTCAGAGCCTCC
>NZ_JBQSWC010000089.1:0-1087 GCF_052376775.1 Halomonas sp. AOP43-A1-21
GGAAGGTCTGAATAACTGCCGATATTCATCAACGCTCACTTGAGCCGACAAAAAATCGAAAATTCAGACACTCTTCTCCCGTTCTTTGTGTATTTTTGCCCCTTTCCCGCTCATTGAGCGGAAAACGGGCGCAATCGCCCTATTCCCATAGGTATTTTTCACTGATTAGCAGGTTACTGAACGCCGCCAGCAAGTGCAGGCGCTGAGTGTTTTTGGCCAGTCCACGATAGCGAGCCTTGCCATAACCAAAAACGTGTTTGATGTACCGAAAGGGGTGTTCCACCTTGGCACGGATACTGGCTTTGATTTTTTCGACTTTCTGTCGCCTGGCATCTAGCTGCTTGCGGGTGCCAGGCCGTTTGGCAATATACCAAGAGACATCGTTGCGGTGCTTGTGCTCGTCTCGTTTTTGAATACCAAGGTAACCGGCATCACCGAAGACGCGTTGCTCTTCACCGTGAAGGAGCTTATCGGCAGGCACAATGTCATGGACATTGGCAGCCGTGGTCTCGATGCTGTGAATCAACCCAAGCTTATCGTCGACACCTATGTGCATTTTCATGCCAAAGTGCCAAGAGCTACCTTTTTTAGTTTGGTGCATTTGCGGATCGCGCTCGCCTTTTTTGTTTTTGGTGGAACTAGGCGCAGAGATGATAGTGGCATCGACAATGCTCCCTTCGCGCAGCATCAGGCCATTTTTCTCCAGGTGGTTGTTCACTTCCTGGAACAGCACCTTGCCAAGGCCGTGGCGTTCCAGAAAATGGCGAAACTTGAGGATCGTGGTTTCGTCCGGCAATCGGTCCAGTTTCAAACCGGCGAATTGGCGCATGGACTCGATCTCGTAGAGGGCGTCTTCCATGGCCGGATCGCTCAGGTTGTAAAACAACTGCATGCAATGGACGCGGAGCATGGCAGACAATTGATACGGAGGCCGCCCGCTCTCGCCCTTAGGGTAATAACGGGCTACCTTCTTCTCCAACTGCGTCCAGGGGATCAGCTTGTCCATCCGCTCCAGAAAGAGTTCGCGGCGGGTCTTTCGCTTCTTGTTCTGGTACTCGGCTTCTGAGAAGGTGATTTGATCCATGGC
>NZ_JBQSWC010000090.1:0-974 GCF_052376775.1 Halomonas sp. AOP43-A1-21
AGACATGTTTAGAGGATATACAGAGCCCCAAGAACATAGAGACAAACTGTCTGTGAAAATTTCAGTGAATGAAGGCAATTCAGTGTGGTCTTTTCGCAGTCACTCATTAGACAGAAAGTTCTGCGCTCGAATAACCCATAAGGAGTGGCTTGAGAGTTATCAAAATGGGTTGATACAAGCAATTGGACCAAAAGACGTTATCGAAGCAGATATTTCTTATGACATTTATACGCCTCCGAAAGGAAAGGGACAGCCACAAATAAGAAATGCTCGGATAAAAGAAATTCTAGATGTGCACCGAGATAATGGTCATCAATATGAGTTATGAGCCAACTAAGCTTGAAATAAAGTCCATATACGCTGATTTAAAAACTGAATTTATTTATATAGCTATTCCCTTCATGCTTCTCATTGGTGTGAGGCTTTATATAGGTACGTGGAAAGATATAGTTCTATCTCCAGATTGGTCTCTGGCATCATGTTTAATATTTGGCCAAATAACATCGAAAGTTTCTAAAGCGGTAGCAAGCACAAGCAGTTCAATTAAGACCAGTCAGCAGTATTTTGGTTTATATACAGCAAAACGATTTTTATTTGTTGTGATTGCAGTCGCATTTTATTTTGGTATGCTTGCAAAGCCAACTATGGGGTTAGGTTGCGCTCAGATAATATTATTTTTCATAGCAAGTTATTTTCATTTTTCAGATGGTTTTACAACAAGTTTGTTGCAAAGGCATAGTGTTAAATGATTTGAAAATAAAGCTAAGGTGAAATTTATTTGATTGTTGTAACTTCATCCGTTGTTAAACAATTAATTGGGAAGGCTTAAAGGGATGTGAAATAAATTTTAACCTTGAGTTTGTGTAGTCATCCATGTGATAATTTTGAGTAACAATATAAGGTGGTTTTGAATTTGGTCTTTTTAATTCCTTACATCGCATTTCTTTACGGTGCAGCGTATAGCGTTCAGCAGG
>NZ_JBQSWC010000091.1:0-919 GCF_052376775.1 Halomonas sp. AOP43-A1-21
TGTAGTGGTCAAGTAAAACTGGCCACCGCTTTATAGTTAACCCAGTACTTTTCCTCTGCCTGGTTCGGACTCATACCACCGTTATGCTGGTGAGGCCTAAGCTGGCTGTAATACCCGATTAAATAGTTCACGATATGATGCTGCCCCTGCAAGAATGAGCGATAGCCATACGTTGGCACCCATTCAACCTTTAAGCTCCTGAAGAAACGCTCCATTGGCGCATTATCCCAGCAATTACCACGTCGGCTTAGACTTTGTTTTACCTGGCATTTCCAGAGTGTCTGACGAAACTTACGGCTCGTATAATGACTGCCCTGGTCGCTGTGGAATATAACCCCTTTTGGCCGCCCACGGCTCTCATAAGCCATTTTCAATGCGCTGCTGGTGAGTTCGCTATCGGGTGATAACGACATCGACCAGCCAATCGTTTTCCTAGCAAATAAGTCCATGACAACGGCTAGATAAGCCCAGCGTTTGCCAGTCCAGATATATGTGACGTCGCCACACCAAACGCGGTTGGGCGCCTCAACGTTAAACTGACGCGCTAAGTGGTTCGGTACCTCAACATGTTCGTCACCTGTTTTCTTGTAGGTGTGCCCAGGCACTTGGCAGCTAATTAGGCCAAGCTTTTCCATCAGGCGGCCAGCGCGATAGCGACTTAACGGCACATCCTGCCTTGTCGCCATCTCTGCGATGCTGCGCGCCCCTGCAGAGCCTTCGCTCTCGCGAAAGAGCTCTCTGACCTTGGCTATTTCCTTAGTCTTCGTGGCACACACAGGTCTTTTTGAACGTTGTCTCCAGTATTTAAAGCTGCTGCGATGCACGCCAAACACGTCACACAGTTTTTTTACCGGGTAGCTCGTCTTGAGTTTCTCGATTAGCGAGAAGTGTTCAGGGAGTCCGACATCAAGAGAGCGGT
>NZ_JBQSWC010000092.1:0-885 GCF_052376775.1 Halomonas sp. AOP43-A1-21
TAGCTCACCGGAAAAATGCAAGCGCAGCGAGTAATTTTTCCGGTGCAGCTACTTGTTAAGTAGTATACTCGACAGAATAAGGCCTTGTCTGGACAGTTCTTTAACTGCATATTCATAAAATTCCTGGTTTCGCTTAGCGCCACATATATTTACAAGCTCTTTACCTGCCTGCGTAAACAAAACCTTACCTACCTTAATTTGGTTGTCTTTTTCTTTGGGGAACTCTACGAGTGATGGCTGTCCGTAGTAAAAAAATACTGCCTGTTTTTGAAACCCCATTCTTCGATAGCCACTAGTGGATTCGAATGATATTAAGCCGATAGCGTCTAGATGCTTTAATGCGGAAAAGTTGATACCTTCTTTTGTATATACTTCGTCATCAGAGTTAAAAACTAGCGGACTTGGTCCACCTATCATCCATGTGAATTGACAGAACTTTGTAAATAGATCGGCGTCTTTTTTATCCATGGACGCCACAAAGTCAACTGTTCGTTTAGAGTAAGTTCCGGGCTTAGTTGCTTCTCCGGCCAATAAGCTAGACCATAGGGACTGCATCGTTTCATCTGAAACTTTATCGCACTTATCGAAAAAGTGCGCGACCCAGTCTTCCTCAAGCTCTTCAGTTTTAGCTTCTGGGGGAAGAGCTCTTGCAGCTTTGGCAGTAATATTTTCAATATTATCCTGCTTTCTTCCTTCTTGATGCACCAATCGCTCAAGGCCTCTTTGTTCGATTTCGCTTAACTCTATATTGGCGATTGCTTTTATTTTTTCGGCCTCAGCTTCAGCCGCAGCTTTATTTGTTATTCTTCTGGGTTCATATATGATCCCAACAGCATTGGAAACTTTCTCTATTAGGACAGTAGCTGGCTTAGCCAAATCGCCTAG
>NZ_JBQSWC010000093.1:0-825 GCF_052376775.1 Halomonas sp. AOP43-A1-21
ACGCCGGCAAATTGAAGCCGATTTCTCTGGGGGCCACATCACCTCCGATGCTGGATTGCTCTTGCTACGGGAAGTTGATAAACAACATCGTCTGACGCACCGCTTGGCCTCCGTGCTTCATGATCCCCGCGCACCGGAACAGGTTCGTCATAAGCTCGACATCATGGTTCGTCAACGCGTATTCGGTGTGGCGGCTGGTTACGAAGATTTCAATGACCATGAGACTCTACGTTACGACCAAGCGCTTCAGACGGCGGTCGGTGAAAAAGAGGCGCTGGCGGGCAAGTCTACGCTGTGCCGGAGTGAGCAGAACGCCGATCGACAAGCGATGGTGAAGGCCCATGAGTTGCTGTGGCATCACTTCATTGAACAGTATAACGAACCACCCAAGGAGATCGTACTGGACTTTGATGGCACCGATATTCCCGTGCACGGCGAGCAACCCGGCAAGTTCTTTAACCGCTATTACGATCACCATTGTTACTTCCCGCTGTACGTCTTCTGTGGCCGCCATCTGCTGGTGAGCTATCTGCGCACCAGTGACCACAGCGACAGCCACCACAGCTGGGCCATCCTGGCGTTACTGGTGCGGTTTATTCGCCAGTACTGGCCCGATACGCGCATTGTGTTACGAGGTGATAGTCACTTTTGTCGTCCCCGGATGCTCAACTGGTGCGATCGACATCACGTCGACTACATCGTGGGTATCGGCAAGAACAGTCGGCTGCTCAAGGAAGTGGACGTGCCCATGATGCTGGTGCGCAAGACCCAATGGCAGGTGGGAGGGAAAGTAGCAGAGACGTTCCGCTTCCAATATCAAGCCCA
>NZ_JBQSWC010000094.1:0-807 GCF_052376775.1 Halomonas sp. AOP43-A1-21
CCCTGGATACCAGTAAGTGGATACTGGGGATTTGGTGGAAACCAATATGGAAACTATCGCATGGAAACCTACACCAGTGCAGCCGTGACACTATTATCCGGGCGCGTAACTCTACGGATATGCAGGGTTAATAATTGCCGCCGAAAACGCTCTGTGAGCGTGCTTTAAGTTTTCAGCATTCTTCAACATGTGGAGATTAACCTGCACCTTCGATATGAGGTTTTATTAGGTATCTAGCTTGATCTGAGTGGGCTTAAAATCCCTACTTTCCCCGACTCATAGAGCGATCGCCCGAAAACCCAAAGAACCCAACTGGTACCATTTGAAATGGATGCAGTGAAACACATTCGTCAGGCTGAGCGCGGCTAGAAGTGACTCAAGATCACATGTAAAGGGGCCGGCCCTCCTCTTTTAGCTGGTCGGTCAATTTGACCGTGCAGGTCATTGATAGACTGCAATTCCTGCAAGCTCCCGGGTTTTAAATCGGTCATTTGCTGCGGCTATGTACAGCGCCAGCAGTTGCGTTTTGTTGCCTTTATCGTTGCGCTGACAGGGCACTGAGCCGAGAACCCGGCTTAGCGCCCTGATGCTCGCGTAGTGGCTCGGCCATTAAAGATGGATACCCATCATTTTTAGCTGCTGCACCATGCCCTCAAGGGATCGCTGGTCATACTCTTCTATTCGGCTGACGATTTTGTGATAAGTAGGCCAACGCATCCACTTAGGCTTTGGGATGTAGTGGGCGGGGGCATCCAGGGCGCCAAAATCGCACGCTAGTTTGCGGCGTAGCTTCCACGCTTGATCATT
>NZ_JBQSWC010000095.1:0-807 GCF_052376775.1 Halomonas sp. AOP43-A1-21
CGGCGCGGCTTCCTACCCCAACGTTCTGCGCCAAGCCGGCTGTGAAGATGCCGATATGTTGATTGCGGTCACCAACTCCGATGAAGTCAACATGATCGCCTGCCAGGTTGCGCATACTTTGTTTCGTACGCCCACCAAGATTGCTCGGGTACGCGCCACGCCGTATCTCACCCGCAAGGGGCTATTCGCCCACGAAGCGATCCCGATTGATGTGTTGATCAGCCCCGAGCAGGTGGTCACGGATCACGTACGCCGTTTGATCGAGCATCCGGGTGCCCTGCAGGTGCTGGATTTTGCCGGAGGCTTGGTGCAGCTGGTAGCAGTAAAAGCGGTGTTTGGCGGCCCGTTGGTGGGTCAGGATCTCGCGTTTTTGCGCCATCATATGCCCAACGTGGATACCCGCGTGGCGGCGATTTATCGGCGCAACCGGCCAATTATCCCGCGCGGTGACACCGTGATCGAGGCCGACGACGAGGTGTTCTTCCTCGCCGCCCGGCGCGATATTCGCGCGGTGATGAGTGAGCTCAGGCGTATCGAACGCGGCTTTCGCCGAGTGGTAATTGCCGGGGGCGGGAATATCGGCGAGCGCCTGGCCGAACACCTGGAGCATAGCCACCAGGTCAAGATCATCGAGCATAGCCTTGAGCGCTGCACCACGCTGTCCGAGCGGCTGAACCGCACGGTGGTGCTACACGGCAGCGCCACCAGCAAGCGGCTGCTTGAAGAAGAGAACATTGAAGACTGCGATATCTTCTGCGCGCTGACCAACGACGACGAGGTCAATATCATGTCGTCGCTGCTCGCCAA
>NZ_JBQSWC010000096.1:0-750 GCF_052376775.1 Halomonas sp. AOP43-A1-21
CGGCCCGCCGGGTGCGGGTACAGGCCGGGGTCGTGAAAGACCAGCTGAACGCCGCGCTAAAACCCCATGGCCTGTTCTTTGCCCCCGAGCTCTCCACCTCCAACCGCGCCACCCTCGGCGGCATGATCTCCACCGATGCCAGCGGCCAGGGCAGCTGTGCCTATGGTAAAACCCGCAATCACGTGCTGGAACTCGACACGGTGCTGCTCGGTGGCCAGCATCTACATAGCCGCGCGCTGAGTGCCGAGGATGAGCAACACGCCTGCCAGCAGGCGGGCATCGTCGGTCGTGTTCACCAGACGGCCACGGCCATTATTGACCAACAGCGCGCGCTGATTGAGGCGACCTTCCCGCCGCTGAACCGCTGCCTGACCGGCTACGACCTGGCCCACTTACGCGACGCCGCCGGCCAGCTTAATCTCAATAGCCTGCTGTGCGGTTCGGAAGGCTCGCTGGGGCTTCTGAATGAAGCCGTCCTCAACGTACTGCCGATTCCCAAGTACGCCACGCTGGTCAACGTGCGCTACCCAAGCTTTATGGCAGCCCTGCGCGACGCCAAGGCGCTGATGGCAAATGCCGAGCCCATCTCGATTGAAACCATCGACGATACGGTGCTGACGCTGGCCATGGAGGACTTCGTCTGGGACAGCGTGGCTGAGTTCTTCCCCGCCACGCCAGAGGCGCCGATTCGCGGCATCAACCTGGTCGAGTTTAGCGGCGACGACCCCGAGGACGTGGCCGAGCAGGTGA
>NZ_JBQSWC010000097.1:0-750 GCF_052376775.1 Halomonas sp. AOP43-A1-21
AGGCCCGCCGGGTGCGGGTACAGGCCGGGGTCGTGAAAGACCAGTTGAACGCCGCGCTAAAACCCCATGGCCTGTTCTTTGCCCCGGAGCTCTCCACCTCCAACCGCGCCACCCTCGGCGGCATGATCTCTACCGACGCCAGCGGCCAGGGCAGCTGCGCCTACGGTAAAACCCGCGATCACGTACTGGAACTCGACACGGTGCTGCTCGGTGGCCAACATCTACAGAGCCGCGCGCTGAGTGCCGAGGATGAGCAACACGCCTGCCAGCAGGCGGGCATCGTCGGTCGTGTTCACCAGACGGCCACGGCCATTATTGACCAACAGCGCGCGCTGATTGAGGCGACCTTTCCGCCGCTGAACCGCTGCCTGACCGGCTACGACCTGGCCCACTTACGCGACGCCGCCGGCCAGCTTAACCTCAATAGCCTGCTGTGCGGCTCGGAAGGCTCGCTGGGGTTTCTGAATGAAGCCGTTCTTAACGTGCTGCCGATTCCCCAGTACGCCACGCTGGTCAACGTGCGCTACCCAAGCTTTATGGCAGCCCTGCGCGACGCCAAGGCGTTGATGGCAAATGCCGAGCCCATCTCGATCGAGACCATCGACGATACGGTGCTGACGCTGGCCATGGAGGACTTCGTCTGGGACAGCGTGGCTGAGTTCTTCCCCGCCACGCCAGAGGCGCCGATTCGCGGCATCAACCTGGTCGAGTTTAGCGGTGACGACCCCAAGGCCGTGGCCGAGCAGGTGC
>NZ_JBQSWC010000098.1:0-712 GCF_052376775.1 Halomonas sp. AOP43-A1-21
CGGGCTTGATACTGGAAGCGGAACGTCCCCGCTACTTTCCCTCCCACCTGCCATTGGGTCTTGCGCACCAGCATCATGGGGACGTCCACTTCCTTGAGCAGCCGGCTGTTCTTTGCGATTCCCACGATGTAGTCGACGTGATGCCGATCACACCAGTTCAGCATCCGGGGACGACAAAAGTGGCTATCACCTCGTAACACGATGCGCGTATCGGGCCAGTATTGACGGATAAAGCGTACCAGTAAGGCGAGGATCGCCCAGCTATGGCGGCTGTCGCTGCGGTCACTGGTGCGCAGATAGCTCACCAGTAAGTGGCGCCCACAGAAGACATACAGTGGGAAGTAGCAGTGGTGATCGTAATAACGGTTAAAGAACTTGCCGGGTTGCTCGCCATGCACGGGGATGTCGGTGCCATCAAAGTCCAGCACGATCTCCTTGGGTGGTTCGTCATGCTGTTCAATGAAGTGATGCCACAGCAACTCATGGGCCTTCACTATTGCTTGCCGATCGGCGTTCTGCTCCACCCGGCACAGCGTCGACTTGCCTGCCAGCGTATCCTCTTCACCGAGCGCTGTCTGAAGGGCCTGATCATAGCGCAGGGCCTCATGGTCGTTGAAATCTTCATAGCCAGCGGCGACACCGAACACCCGCTGACGAACCAACGTGTCGAGCTTATGACGAACCTGTTCCGGTGAGCGGGGATCATGAAGCA
>NZ_JBQSWC010000099.1:0-654 GCF_052376775.1 Halomonas sp. AOP43-A1-21
GGTGATGCTGCCAACTTACTGATTTAGTGTATGATGGTGTTTTTGAGGTGCTCCAGTGGCTTCTGTTTCTATCAGCTGTCCCTCCTGTTCAGCTACTGACGGGGTGGTGCGTAACGGCAAAAGCACCGCCGGACCTCAGCGCTATCTCTGCTCTCACTGCCGTAAAACATGGCAACTGCAGTTCACTTACACCGCTTCTCAACCCGGTACGCACCAGAAAATCATTGATATGGCCATGAATGGCGTTGGATGCCGGGCAACTGCCCGCATTATGGGCGTTGGCCTCAACACGATTTTACGTCACTTAAAAAACTCAGGCCGCAGTCGGTAACCTCGCGCATACAGCCGGGCAGTGACGTCATCGTCTGCGCGGAAATGGACGAACAGTGGGGCTATGTCGGGGCTAAATCGCGCCAGCGCTGGCTGTTTTACGCGTATGACAGGCTCCGGAAGACGGTTGTTGGCACGTATTCGGTGAACGCACTATGGCGACGCTGGGGCGTCTTATGAGCCTGCTGTCACCCTTTGACGTGGTGATATGGATGACGGATGGCTGGCCGCTGTATGAATCCCGCCTGAAGGGAAAGCTGCACGTAATCAGCAAGCGATATACGCAGCGAATTGAGCGGCATAACCTGAATCTGAGGCAGCACC
>NZ_JBQSWC010000100.1:0-626 GCF_052376775.1 Halomonas sp. AOP43-A1-21
CAGGATTTGCGTGAGGCTGGCGAAGCCTGCGGTAAGCACCGAGTGGCCCGCCTGATGCGTAGGGAAGGTTTACGCTCTCAGACGGGCTATCGACGACGCCCTGGCTGCTATGGCGGCGGAAAACCGGCTGTTGTATCACCCAACCATTTAGACCGTCAGTTTGAAGTAACAGCGCCCAATGTTGCTTGGGTGACAGATATTACGTACATCCGAACGTACGAAGGCTGGCTTTACTTAGCGGTGGTGATCGACCTGTTTTCCCGTCAAGTGGTTGGCTGGTCGATGAAGTCTCGTATGACGACGGAGTTAGTGCTGGATGCTTTGTTATCGGCAGTCTGGCGACGCAAGCCACAAGAAACTGTGATGGTGCATTCAGATCAAGGAAGCCAATTCAGCAGCGGAGATTGGCAAAGCTTTCTGAAAGCCAATCACTTGGTGGGCAGCATGAGTCGGCGTGGTAACTGTCATGATAACGCCGTTGCTGAGAGCTTTTTTCAACTCCTCAAGCGAGAGCGGATCAAGCGACAGATTTATTCGACACGGGAAGCGGCTAGACGCGACGTGTTCAATTATATCGAAATGTTTTACAACCCAAAGCGCCGACACGGCACAAGTGATAACTTGTC
>NZ_JBQSWC010000101.1:0-551 GCF_052376775.1 Halomonas sp. AOP43-A1-21
GGCGTTCTTCCTCGCTGAAAGTGCTTTACAACCCGAAGGCCTTCTTCACACACGCGGCATGGCTGGATCAGGGTTGCCCCCATTGTCCAATATTCCCCACTGCTGCCTCCCGTAGGAGTTCGGGCCGTGTCTCAGTCCCGATGTGGCTGATCATCCTCTCAGACCAGCTACGGATCGTCGCCTTGGTGGGCCATTACCCCACCAACTAGCTAATCCGACATAGGCTCATCCGATAGCGCGAGCCGAAGCCCCCTTTCTCCCGTAGGACGTATGCGGTATTAGCCTGGGTTTCCCCAGGTTATCCCCCACTATCGGGCAGATTCCTATGCATTACTCACCCGTCCGCCGCTCGTCAGCGTCTAGCAAGCTAGACCTGTTACCGCTCGACTTGCATGTGTTAAGCCTGCCGCCAGCGTTCAATCTGAGCCATGATCAAACTCTTCAGTTTAAAATCATTGTGATTCTTACTCGTTACCCGAAGATAACAAAAGCGAATCAAACTTGGCTCAAGGTTCAAACGAATAGTACTGCAATATTCCGAAGAATATTAC
>NZ_JBQSWC010000102.1:0-544 GCF_052376775.1 Halomonas sp. AOP43-A1-21
TAGAAGTGCGTGATGCGGATGGCGAGGTAGTAGGTAGTGGCCTTACCGATGAAAACGGTGACTACACTCTGACCACCGACACGCCGCTGGTCGAAGGTGACGCCTATGACGTGGTCGCTATCGATGCGGCGGGAAATGAATCTGATCCTTCTCTATTGATCGGCAATGCTATTGCTCCGGCGACACCGAGCCTGACGCTGGACAATGATACCGGCGCAGATGATAACGACGGCATTACCAGCGATGGCACGGTCAACGTAGGCAACCTCGAACCCGATGCCACGTGGGAATACTCCCTCGACGGAGGCGATACCTGGGTCGAGGGTGTCGGCGAGAGTTTTGAGCTTCCCGATGGCGACTATACGGCGGGCGATGTAATCGCTCGCCAGACGGATGCCGCTGGTAATACCAGCGGCAACGGATCACTGGGCGCTGTCATCATCGACAGTGCTGCTCCCGAAGCACCGACATTGGTGCTGGACAACGACACCGGCGCAGATGACAGCGACGGTATTACCAGCGATGGCACGGTCAACGTGGGTAA
>NZ_JBQSWC010000103.1:0-513 GCF_052376775.1 Halomonas sp. AOP43-A1-21
GTAGGTAAGGTTCTTCGCGTTGCATCGAATTAAACCACATGCTCCACCGCTTGTGCGGGCCCCCGTCAATTCATTTGAGTTTTAACCTTGCGGCCGTACTCCCCAGGCGGTCGACTTATCGCGTTAACTTCGCCACAAAGTGCGCTAGGCACCCAACGGCTGGTCGACATCGTTTACGGCGTGGACTACCAGGGTATCTAATCCTGTTTGCTACCCACGCTTTCGCACCTCAGTGTCAGTATCAGTCCAGAAGGCCGCCTTCGCCACTGGTATTCCTCCCGATCTCTACGCATTTCACCGCTACACCGGGAATTCTACCTTCCTCTCCTGTACTCTAGCTTGACAGTTCCGGATGCCGTTCCCAGGTTGAGCCCGGGGCTTTCACAACCGGCTTATCAAGCCACCTACGCGCGCTTTACGCCCAGTAATTCCGATTAACGCTTGCACCCTCCGTATTACCGCGGCTGCTGGCACGGAGTTAGCCGGTGCTTCTTCTGCGAGTGATGTCTTTCC
>NZ_JBQSWC010000104.1:0-511 GCF_052376775.1 Halomonas sp. AOP43-A1-21
GGTAGCTAGCATATTAACGCAAACTCCTTTTGTTAAAGCTCCTTCTATCTTGGAGTTTGCTAAATAGTGAATTACACTGTCAATTTCCATATGATTATTTTCCTCAAAATCAATATCTTCTCGGCATTCTATGACGTTTGCCCATTTTTCAAGACTTTCAGGATCAAGTTCATCGATTAAGAATCTTTTCAACACTGATCTAATATGTGAAGCAGTAAGAACGATAGGTTCGCCATCATAATCCCAACTATAACTTTTTAGGATATTAGACAATTCATCAACCGGCTCGCTAAACTCAATAAGTTTTTTCAGAACATCAAATCTTTCCATCACTCACCTCATAGCCATTACTGGTATACGCCACAATTAAGCTTGTCTTTAACATGAATAATATTTCCTGATGGATCATAGTTGAGGGTCAGCAGGTCAAGATCCTTCTGGGCGTGAACCCAGATCTGCTCCTCCCCGGCTTCATCTTCGAAGCGCAGCTCATTGAAGCCAGCGGCCTTGT
>NZ_JBQSWC010000105.1:0-487 GCF_052376775.1 Halomonas sp. AOP43-A1-21
GAGGATCCATGAGCCGTCCCCGTTACACTGAAGAATTCAAAATCGAAGCCGTTAAACAGGTGGTAGAGCGTGGCCATCGAGTTGCCGAGGTCGCTGAGCGTTTGGGCGTGTCAGGCCACAGCTTGTACCACTGGATCAAGCGCTACGATAAGCCGGTAGAACAACGGCAAGAAGACGATGATCTCCAAGCTGAAAACCGTCGTTTAAAGGCTGAATTAAAACGCGTGTCAGAAGAGCGAGATATATTAAAAAAGGCCACCGCGTACTTCGCCAGAGAGTCCGACTGAGGTACGCGTTTATTCAAAAGCATGCGAGTCAATATCCGGTACGGCGCTTGTGCCGCATGATGGCCGTGCATCCTAGTGGCTACTATGCATGGTGTAAAAAAGCACTGTCTAATCGAGACCGGGATGATCAGCGTCTATTGGGATTGATCAAGCATGCGTGGCTTGAAAGTGGCGGTGTATATGGCTATCGCAAGGTCTAT
>NZ_JBQSWC010000106.1:0-487 GCF_052376775.1 Halomonas sp. AOP43-A1-21
ACCCGAGCTCTGCCGACCACCGCAACGGCGCAGGGCGACAAGTGTCTTTTATTGTCGAGAACAACCGCTTACCCAATTACACTGACTGGATGAAGCACCGAGTTGATAGCCCGAAGGGCAAAGAGATTTACAGCCATCGCATGTCAGTTGTAGAGCCGGTGTTCGGCAATATTGGCACAACGAAAAGACTGAACCGCTTCAGCCTTCGAGGTAAGAAAAAGGTGCAAGGCCAGTGGCAGCTCTACTGCTTAGTGCACAATATTGAGAAGTTAGCGAATTATGGCCACATGGTTGCGTCATGAAGGGCTATGAGCGGGATAAGTTGCGCTTAAGAGCAAAAGGCCGTCTTCAGCAAGCTTTAGCTGGCCGCTCAAGTGGCTAAATGCCGATACTAAGATTACTCAGCCATATACCCGGCTGGGTAAATGAATAAGGACAAAAGGCGGTAGAGGTGGCTCGAAATCGGGTTTTTCTACAGCCTCGTTAG
>NZ_JBQSWC010000107.1:0-452 GCF_052376775.1 Halomonas sp. AOP43-A1-21
CTAACTACTGTTTCTTTGACATAGATCAATACCGACAATATTAATTTAATACAAAAAAAGTAGCATTCAAGAAAAAAATTAATTCAAACTTATTGTTAAAAAAGATTAAAAAAACCAACATTTCCTCTAAATCATAAAAGATTAAATATAAGCCGGATAAAATTTTTATTGGAATTAAAGGCTTGCAATTTTTTTTATAAAAAAAACCAGAGATGCCAGCCTTTCAGATCAGTCGGGTTAACTAAAATCAATGAAAAAAATATGATGATGACTTTAACAAAACACTCTAGTGAATAAAAAAAGTATTCATCAACAAATTAAATAAACACTTAATTACAAAGAGAGACAAAATCAAAACTTATGAAACAAACCCTTGGGCATACTTCACTAAACTATTAAAACCAATGCTTTATAATAAAACATTATCTATACTTAGCTAACTAACTAGCTAA
>NZ_JBQSWC010000108.1:0-391 GCF_052376775.1 Halomonas sp. AOP43-A1-21
CACGGTAGAAGTGCGTGATGCGGATGGCGAGGTGGTGGGCAGCGGCCTTACCGACGAAAACGGTGACTACACCCTGACCACCGACACGCCGCTGGTCGAAGGTGATGCCTATGACGTGGTCGCTATCGACGCGGCGGGGAATGAATCTGATCCTTCTCTATTGATCGGCACGATCATTGCCCCGGCGACGCCGAGTCTGGTGCTGGACAACGACACCGGCGCAGATGATAACGACGGTATTACCAGCGATGGCACGGTCAATGTGGGTAACCTCGAACCCGACGCCACCTGGGAATACTCCCTTGACGGAGGCGATACCTGGATCGAGGGTGTCGGCGAGAGTTTTGAGCTTCCCGATGGCGACTATGCGGACGGCGATGTGATCGCGCGT
>NZ_JBQSWC010000109.1:0-368 GCF_052376775.1 Halomonas sp. AOP43-A1-21
GTCACTCCTCGCGGTAAACGTCCACAATGAATTACCTGATCAGATCATAGAGCAAACGGTTTAAGCACGATCCCCTCTTGGGTCTGTAGCTCAGTTGGTTAAAGCGCGCCCCTGACCTTATGGAAAGGAGGGTGAGGTCGGCTAGCTAGCAACGCCTTTGAGGCGATAGTAAACCGGGTCTGTAGCTCAGTTGGTTAGAGCGCACCCCTGATAAGGGTGAGGTCGGCAGTTCAAGTCTGCCCAGACCCACCAAATTTTATCCAACACTGCGTTATTTTATAGCTCGCATAGCAGACTATGCTTCGCAATAAAATGCCTTGTCTTGAATAAAATTACCCGGAAGTGGTTTTGAGATAGTTGTTAGATAG
>NZ_JBQSWC010000110.1:0-342 GCF_052376775.1 Halomonas sp. AOP43-A1-21
AGCCTTTTTTAGGATGTCTTTTTCCATCTCAATGTCACGGATGCGCTTTTCAAGCTCGCGAATCCTGAGCTGATCGGGTGTCATGGGCGTTGCTTTAGGGCTTTGGCCATCACGCTCTTGGCGTAACTGACGAACCCATTTATCCATGCTCGAATACCCCACATTCATGGCTTCAGCCGCTTCACGAACCGTGTAGTGTTGATCGACGACCAGTTGTGCTGCTTCGAGTCGGAATTCAGGGCTAAAATTACGTTTTGGTCTTGTTGCCATGCTGCCACCTATTTGTCTCTTGGTGCATATTAACACCTCTAATTAGGTGGCCAAATTCACTATGCCACTACA
>NZ_JBQSWC010000111.1:0-299 GCF_052376775.1 Halomonas sp. AOP43-A1-21
TCTTGACATCCTGCGAACTTGTGAGAGATCACTTGGTGCCTTCGGGAACGCAGAGACAGGTGCTGCATGGCTGTCGTCAGCTCGTGTTGTGAAATGTTGGGTTAAGTCCCGTAACGAGCGCAACCCTTGTCCTTATTTGCCAGCGGGTAATGCCGGGAACTCTAAGGAGACTGCCGGTGACAAACCGGAGGAAGGTGGGGACGACGTCAAGTCATCATGGCCCTTACGAGTAGGGCTACACACGTGCTACAATGGCCGGTACAAAGGGTTGCGAGCTCGCGAGAGTCAGCTAATCCCGA
>NZ_JBQSWC010000112.1:0-299 GCF_052376775.1 Halomonas sp. AOP43-A1-21
CTGGGATTGGCTTACTTTCGCAAGTTCGCAACCCTTTGTACCGGCCATTGTAGCACGTGTGTAGCCCTACCCGTAAGGGCCATGATGACTTGACGTCGTCCCCACCTTCCTCCGGTTTGTCACCGGCAGTCTCCTTAGAGTTCCCACCATTACGTGCTGGCAAATAAGGACAAGGGTTGCGCTCGTTACGGGACTTAACCCAACATTTCACAACACGAGCTGACGACAGCCATGCAGCACCTGTCTTACAGTTCCCGAAGGCACCCCGGAATCTCTTCCGGGTTCTGTAGATGTCAAGG
>NZ_JBQSWC010000113.1:0-290 GCF_052376775.1 Halomonas sp. AOP43-A1-21
CCTCGAACCCGACGCTACGTGGGAATACTCCCTTGATGGTGGCGATACCTGGGTCGAGGGTGTCGGTGAGAGTTTTGAGCTTCCCGACGGCACCTATGCGGCGGGCGATGTGATCGCTCGCCAGACGGATACGGCCGGTAATACCAGTGATCTTGGCTCGCTGGGTGCCGTCATTATTGATAGTGCTGCCCCGGATGCGCCGGTGATTGACACCGTCACCGATGTCATCGGCGACAACGGTGAGCCGACCGGGACCACGGTAGTGGGTACCGCTGAGCCGGGCAGTACAG
>NZ_JBQSWC010000114.1:0-287 GCF_052376775.1 Halomonas sp. AOP43-A1-21
ACCTATTGGTACATCTTAAATTGCCTACTTTTTAACCACTTTCCGTCGTTAAGACACACTTCCCCCTTTCCCCCATTGCGTCGGGCCGGGGGAGCCCGAGCATTCAGTTCGGCACCAACCGCCTGACGAGATCGGATAGTTGCGCTTTATAGGGGTAGCTGTCACTCATCAACACCCGGATTCGGCGCGTATTGCGGATGATGACTGCGCCCACTTTGATGAGTTTGAGCCTCAGGTTGCTTGGGCTCATGCGCGCGAAAGGCGTCTTCTTCAGGTAAGTGCGTAAG
>NZ_JBQSWC010000115.1:0-272 GCF_052376775.1 Halomonas sp. AOP43-A1-21
GTCGCAATGTTAACGATTGCCGGATACGCTTGAGACGTATCACAAAACAATTGCATGCTTACTTCGCTTTTCTGAACGAATTCAGACAAGGAAATAAACATTGTCAGCATGATATACATTGTTAAAGAGCGACTGCTATAAGCAGTGATAAACGAACGTTGTTTTCAACATTAAAAGGAAAAGAAAGACCTTTTCTTTTTTTTAACGTGAAAAGCGCGCTTATCACTGCTCATCAACAGCATTCTGATCAGGTAATTCATTGTGAGCGCTTG
>NZ_JBQSWC010000116.1:0-265 GCF_052376775.1 Halomonas sp. AOP43-A1-21
CCACATCAATCTCCAGTACCTGATTCATATGCCGGGAAACATCCACCACGATACCGTCGGTCAGCGATTGGCCGTTGGTGCCGGTGCCGCCGCCGCGTGGGGTAAGTACTACTTCGCGGTAAGGCATCTCGGCCGCCAGCTTGGCAAGACGCTCCAGGTCCTCAGCATGACGAGGAAAGACCACCGCCTGGGGCAAGCGCTGGTAAATCGAATTATCCGTTGCCAGTACCGTGCGCTGGGCGTAATCAGGGGCAATCTCGCCGTC
>NZ_JBQSWC010000117.1:0-264 GCF_052376775.1 Halomonas sp. AOP43-A1-21
GCATCGTTTAAGGAGGTGATCCAGCCGCAGGTTCCCCTACGGCTACCTTGTTACGACTTCACCCCAGTCATGAACCACACCGTGGTGATCGCTTTCCCGAAGGTTAAGCTAACCACTTCTGGTGCAGTCCACTCCCATGGTGTGACGGGCGGTGTGTACAAGGCCCGGGAACGTATTCACCGTGACATTCTGATTCACGATTACTAGCGATTCCGACTTCACGGAGTCGAGTTGCAGACTCCGATCCGGACTGAGACCGGCTTT
>NZ_JBQSWC010000118.1:0-258 GCF_052376775.1 Halomonas sp. AOP43-A1-21
TTTAGACACTTACCTCTCGGAATTTTATTCATCACAAGGCATTTTATGGCGAAGCATAGCCTGCTATGCGAGTCATAAAATAACGCAGCGATGGATAAAATTTGGTGGGTCTGGGCAGACTTGAACTGCCGACCTCACCCTTATCAGGGGTGCGCTCTAACCAACTGAGCTACAGACCCAAGAGGGGATCGTGCTTAAACCGTTTGCTCTATGATCTGATCAGGTAATTCATTGTGAGCGCTTACCGCGAGGGATGAT
>NZ_JBQSWC010000119.1:0-258 GCF_052376775.1 Halomonas sp. AOP43-A1-21
CGCTCGAACAGCGTATAAGCGAAGCCCGACAAGATCAGCCGCCACTGATTGGCCCACCAGTGCGTGCTGGAGGTCCGGTCAGCAAACAGGCTCAGTTGTTGATCCTTGATCCGGTTCTCCATGTCACCCCGGGCACAGTACTGCTCGTAGTAAAGCTTGAAGCCGTCATCGTAACGAGAGCTGATGATAAACCGGGGATTAGAGCCTAACTCACCTTCTTCTAGGCGGGCCACCACCCAGCGTGGGTATTTCCAGGAG